>CAZTQJ010000206.1:0-3109 GCA_964615615.1 uncultured Acidimicrobiaceae bacterium | reverse complement strand
CCCGCGGGACCTCCGCGGCTCTGAACACTCTTTCCCTACACGACGCTCTTCCGATCTCAGTTTGCTCACCACGGTGGCGTCATAGGGAGGCTGCCAGCCTTCGAGAATCTTTGAGCCACAGGTCGTGGGGGCATCAATGGTGCACAGGTTGTCCTTGATCGCCACGGGCACACCGGCCAGGGGACCCAGTGGCGAAGCGCTGGCTAGGGCTGCATCCGTAGCCGCAGCCTGTGCCAAGACAGCCTCGGCATCGAGATGAAGAAAGGCGCCAATGCTGGCTTCCTTCGCATCAATGGTCGCCAGATAGCCCTGAGCTACTTCGGTGGCCGTCTGTTTCTTCTCTGCAATCGATCGTGCGATTCCCGCCAGACTCATGGTGCGTCCCCCATGACCGGTGGAACCTGGAAGCGCCCATCGCTGACCTCAGGGGCCATGGCTAATACTGCCTCGACGCTTAAGGAAGGCCGCGGTTCATCAGCCCGCAGGACATTTTCCAAAGCCAAGGGGTGGGCGGTGGTGGCAAGACCATCAACTTCAGCCAAGGCGAGATCTGCAGCGTGGCCGAGAATGCTGGCGAGCTGCGTGGTGAAGCGCTCCAGCTCATCGTCGGTCAAGGAAAGACGAGCCAAGAGCGCAACCTTGGCAACCTCAGCGGTGGTGATGGCTTGATCGCTCACGCGGCGGCAAATACTCGGTCGAAGAATGCCGTTATCTGGGATTCCACGATCTCTTTGTCGTTATCCACGGTGGCAACGTGATAACTGTGCTCAAGCCAGATGCGCTCGATGGGAGCCGTTGCACTCGCCACAAGGTGATCGCCATTGCTCGGTGTCACCACATGATCCTCACGGCTTGACAGCAGGAGCATCGGACAAGAAATGGTCCCCAACTTGCCGCTCACCTCCTCCACGCCAGCAAAGAGTGTCAGCAGGGCCCGAAGAGGCGTAGCGGGATAACTCAACTCCACGACATCAGCCTTGGCAATATCTGAACCGATGGCATCAAAGGTCTCCGTGCCCGCCTCGATGAGGGCGCTAACGCCCTCCATCATTTCTGGCCCTACGGGCTCGACGAGAGGATTGACAAAGGCGACCGCAGTGAGCTCAGGGTGGCGCTCGGCCAGCCATGCGGTGAGGGTCCCACCCATGGAGAGACCAACGACACCCACCGAGCTACAGGTGGAAAGTAAAAGCTGCAGAGCCTCTTCGGCTGCAGCAGACCAATCGGCAAAGGTGGTGGGGAGCATGTCAGCGATATCGGTGCCGTGGCCAGGAAGCAGTGGCATCTCTACCGTGTAACCCCGGTTTGCAAGTGCTTCAGCGACACCGCGCATGGAACCGGGCGATCCCGTAAAGCCGTGAAGGACGAGGACGCCATGGGCTCCTCCGGAAAATGATGCTGGCTCACAGCCAGGAAGAATGGGTGCAGTCATGATCGCGATGCTACCGGTGTCGGTATCGTGGTAGGAAACGCACCGTCAACAGGGGCAAAGAATACGGAGGAATCCCATGGCCTACAGCTTCCTTTCACCAGAGTGGATAGAGGCTGCCCATGAACTGCGAAACAGTTATGGGGACCGTGTTCCCACCATTGCCACCGTGGTACGCATGAACCTCATCATCTCCGATGCCCCCTTCGGGGAGGGTGATCTCCAGGCCCATGTGGACACCTCCGATGGACAACCCAGACTTGATGAAGGCCATCTTGACGCTCCCGACCTCACGATTTCGGTTGACTACGCCACGGCGAAGGGGCTCTTGGTTGAGGGTCGCCCCGAGCTCGCGATGCAGGCCTTCGTCACGGGAAAAATTTCTATCGATGGCGACGCCACCAAATTGATCGCGCTCTCTTCGACGCCTGTTGACGAGATTGCTTTAGAACTCGCTGAAAAACTGCGCGAACTCACGACCTGAGTTCGTCAAGCTGGCCTTAGGCCTTCAGCGAAGAATCTGAACGATCAAAGTCGCGGATGGTCGCCGCAGCGATAACCCCAATAAGCGCTATCGCCGCACCTAAGAAGAAGGGTGTGTGGAAGGTCGCCAATAACTCAGCGGGAGCTGAGTTTGCCGTCAAACCACGGTGATGCATTGCGGCCTGTTGCATGGTGACCAGCACTTGGATACCCGCGACTTCACCAACCTGCATAGCGAGCATCTGCGCCGCACCCATAACCCCAAACTTTGATGGGTCAACCTCATTGGCCATGGTGGATGAAGTTGCCGGCATGGCAATGCCCATGCCAAGACCGGAGAGTGCCAAGGCCACGATGACCCAGATCACTGGGGTGTGCACCATGAGCAAGGCAAAAATAAGCAGCGACGCCGTAAGGCAGATCATGCCGGCTACTGAAGCGTTGCGCTCGCCCACTCTCACCGTGGCGTAACCAGACACTGGTGAAGCGATGGCAAAGAGCAGCGGTCTCGCGATAGCGACCGCACCCACCGCGGCAATGGCATAGCCATAGCCCTGCTCCATCACCAGGGGGAAGAGAAAGAAGGCGCCAAAGTAGGCGAAGTTGGCAGTAGCGCGGACCACCATGGGCATCACGAAGTTGCGTCTCGTGAAGTACTCAGGAGGGATGAGGGGATTCTCAGCGGTCCGGATTCTCCAGATGAAGGCCGCAAGGCCGAAGACGGAGCTGATGAAGAGCCCGAGGATCAACGATGAAGTCCAACCATGTGAAGGGCCCAAGGAGAGTCCAAGCATCACTGCGGTCACTGAACCAGAGAGGGTCCAAGAGCCGATCCAGTCCATGCCCTTCCAGCCGGCTTCTCTATTTGCTGGTGCATAATCCACCACGCCCGAACGACGGTGCCCGGGGCGCGGGATGATCAAGGCAACCACGACAAAGGCCACGGCGAGCAAAGCTAGTTGGCCCCAGAAGAGTGCTCTCCAGCCAAAGGCCTGGATGATGGGGGCACCGAGAGAAACACCGATGACGGGACCGCCAGCACCCACCAGGGTCCACCAACCCATGGCTTTCACCCTATCTTCGGGAGCGAAGGCCGACATGATCAGTGCCATGGAGGCCGTGCCCGTTGCCGCACCTTGGATACCGTCAAGGAGATCGGAAGAGCACACGTCTGAACTCCAGTCACCTGAAGCTATC
>CAZTQJ010000205.1:379-3125 GCA_964615615.1 uncultured Acidimicrobiaceae bacterium | reverse complement strand
GACGAATCGTGGTACCTCACCCACGCCCAGCGCCTCGTCACCGGCCACCCCTGGACTGATGCGGCCTATTTTTCGCTGCAACCCTCTGCGGCACACGGCCCAATCACCTCAATGTTGACGGCACCTTTTGCATGGATCTTCCCGCACTCAAGTATTGGTCTGCGTCCCGTCATGGCGGTGGTGGGCTCGATGGTCGTCGTGGCCATTGGCCTCTTGGGCCGTCAACTGCTGAGCCCTCGCGTTGGCTTAATCGCTGCGATCATCGCAGCGGTCTATCCCGGTCTATGGATTCGTGATGGTCTGGTGGTTTCTGAGCCGATCACGATCTTGATTCTGATCGGCTTAGTTTCGGTGGGCTATCGCCAACTTGAGAAAGCCTCACTTCCTCTGAGTGCACTCATGGGAGGCCTCCTGGGTCTAATCGCACTAGCGCGTTCCGAAACCCTTTTATTAGCCTTCCTTTTTGCTGTCCCCATCGTTGTGGTGGCTTATCGGCGGCTCGGGGCAAGCTGGCCGAAAGCCTTGTTGGCGCTACTGCTCACCGGAGTGGTGAGCATGGCGGTGATGGCTCCCTGGGTTGCCTATAACCAAGGTCGCTTCACCCATAGCGTGCTGCTGAGTAACAATCTGGGCCACACCTTGGCCGGCGGCTACTGCGGGAAATCTTTCTATGGAAGTCAGATTGGCTATGACTCCTTTGACTGCGCGAATAAAGCCGAAGCTGCTGCGCGACTGAAGTCAAAGGACGAAACGGTGATTTCGGGGATTGAGCGCAAGCAGGCATTGAGCTTCGCGGCTCATCATCTGAGCCGTATCCCGCTGGTGATGTTGATGCGCGAAGCCTGGATGATTGGCCTCTACCACCCTGAGTATGTGGTCGCGAGCTCGGTGACCATGAGGCAGCAGAGCTGGGCCACCTGGCTTGATTGGGTCGGCTTCTTGACGCTCATCCCTCTTGCGATTTTTGGCTTCCTCGAAGCTAGGCGGCGACATCTGACCCGTTGGCCACTGGTCATGCTGATCGTCAACACCATCATGACTACTGCCATGTTCTACGGGCATTGGCGCTACCGCCTGACTGCCTCGTTGGCGATGATCTTGTTCGCGGCTCTTGCTATTGATGCCCTCCTCACCCGTCGCCAAAGTCGCCAAACACCGTCCTGAGTCCACCTGCGTATGGGGCTAGCTATGGCTCCCGGGGAAGCAGCACCATCGGCCAGGCAGCTCCAAAAATGACTTGCCTAGGTGCAGAAAAGACTGGCTTGCAGTGCAGATTGGCCTAGCCTCAAGGCATGGCCAAGCAAGATCGCACCAAAGCACTTGAGGAGCACTTACTCCCCTTGAGTTCGACCGTGGGCGAACACGGCCTTCGCATTGGTGGCTGCGATGTGGCCGCCTTGGCCGAAGAGTTCGGCACCCCGTTGTTTATTTACGATGAAGCCCACCTGCGTACTCGTTGTCGTGAGACCGTCGAAGTCTTTGGCTCCCACGTTGCCTACGCTTCTAAAGCTTTCTTGTGCAGAGCTATGGCTCGCCTCGTGAGTGAAGAAGGTTTAGGCATAGATGTGGCAAGTGGCGGCGAACTCGACGTAGCGCTTGCTGGCGGCGTCGATCCCAAGCGCGTGGTCTTTCACGGGAACAACAAATCCACCGCTGAACTTTCTTTCGCACTTGAAGCTGGCGTCGGTCGTATTGCTGTCGATTCCTTTGATGAACTTGAGCGCTTAGCTCAACTCACTAAGGACCGTGCACAGCCTCAGCCCATCTGGCTGCGTATTACGCCTGGCGTTGAAGCACATACCCATGAATATATTTCGACTGGCCAGGATGATTCCAAGTTTGGCTTCACCGTGAGCAGCGGTCTCGCCCAAAAAGCCGTTGAGATGGCTCGGGCCACTCCCGGTCTTCAACTCGCGGGCATCCACGCGCACA
The DNA here is from genome assembly GCA_964615615.1 of uncultured Acidimicrobiaceae bacterium. GTDB lineage: Bacteria > Actinomycetota > Acidimicrobiia > Acidimicrobiales > RAAP-2 > CAZTQJ01. Next base: position 1,193 of record CAZTQJ010000205.1, on the reverse strand, counting down.
TCGGTAGTCAGGTCTTTCGTATTGAGTCCTTTCATGAAGCGGCATTAGTGATCGCAAAGTTCTTTGCCCCCCTCGGTCTCGATGAACTCTGTGTCGGTGGCGGTCTCGGGGTTGCCTATATGAATGGTGAACAGAACCCCAGTGTTGTGGCTTGGGGCGATGCCGTAGCTTCGGCAATCGCTGAAGCCGGCATTGGCGATGAGGTCGAGATTCACGTAGAGCCAGGACGATCTCTTGTGGCCCAAGCAGCTATCACCGTCTATCGCGTGGGCACCGTCAAAGTCCTCGATGGACTGCGTACCTATGTGGCTGTCGATGGTGGCATGAGCGATAACCCGCGGCCCGTGCTCTACGGCGCGGGCTACGAGGCATTTTTGGTCCGCGAACCCCTCGCGGAGAGGCCGCTCGCGACGCGCATTGTGGGCAAGCACTGCGAAAGTGGCGACGTCATTATCCCTGATGGCTACCTCCCTGCAGACGTCAAGGTAGGGGACCTCTTGGCCACTCCGGTGACCGGCGCCTACGGCTACGCCATGGCATCTACCTACAACCGGGCTACGAGGCCTGCGGTGCTCTTCGTGGCTGATGGAAAGGCGAGATTGGTCCTACGCCGAGAAACTTATGAAGATCTCTCCTCGCTTGATGTAGCGCCCTAGCGCTTCTGCAGCGAACATCGGGAGTGAGTAAGGCCTGTTGGTAGCCTGAAGCTATGGCAGCAGAGAACTCCCGCCCCGTGGGCGTCGCGCTCTCGTGGGCGGGCACGGCTGGATCTTCGCTGATTGTGACGCAGCGGGCTACGACCGCACCCGTGCCC
>CAZTQJ010000205.1:0-369 GCA_964615615.1 uncultured Acidimicrobiaceae bacterium | reverse complement strand
TCGCGATCTTGGGGTCGGGAACGTTCGGCTCTTCGCTGATAGCCCTCCTCGCTGAGCCCACTGCAGCCGCGAGTCTTGAGGCTCGCACCGGCCTGAGCTTCGAAGTGATTGGCGCAGCCGTGCGCGATCTCGGTAAAGGTCGCGACGATGCTGCGTGGTTTGACCCTGCAAAATTGACCACCGACGCTGCGGCCCTCATTGCTGATGAGCGTGTGGAAGTAGTCGTGGAACTCATGGGTGGCATAGAGCCCGCAGCCACGCTCGTCCGCCAGGCCATTGCGGCAGGCAAGCCTGTGGTCACCGCGAATAAAACCTTGCTCGCCGACCAAGGCCGCGAACTGTCGGCACTGGCCGAACTGGCTGGCGTTG
>CAZTQJ010000204.1:0-3126 GCA_964615615.1 uncultured Acidimicrobiaceae bacterium | reverse complement strand
CCCTCTGTCTCGGGAACTTGGTCTCTCAAATTCGCAATGAAGACCCTGAGACCCTTGGCCTGTTTCAAGGCTCTGGATATTTCAGGGACAGCCAGAGCCGCTAGGACACTGGTGAAGAGCGAGCCAGGGCCCATCGCCAAGAGCTCTGCTTGCGCAATTGCCCTGAGGGCTTCGCTGGGCGACTCCACCCCTTGTGGTTCAACGCTGATATGACCAATGGGCCCACTTGAGGCAACGGCGACCTGCCCCTCAACGATGCCAGCACGGCTGGTAGCGATCAGTGTGACGGGTGCGACTGAGGCTGGAAAAATCCGTCCCCGAGCACCTAGGAGAGCACCTGCTTCAACCAGCCCTTCCACAAGGCCTCCAGCCTCATCGACGAGGCCAGCCAGGATGAGATTCCCGAGCACATGACCCTCAAGCTCACCTGCGGTGAAGCGACGACTAAACGAACGAGCAATAGGGGCGTCGGGCGACAAGGCAACCAAGCACTTGCGTATATCCCCATAGGCAACGACATCAAAGAGTTCTCGAAGCCGGCCTGAGGATCCTCCATCGTCTGCCACCGAAACAACACCAGTCACCTCGGTCGAAATTTTTAAGAGGGCCTCAAGGGTCGCGGAAGTCCCGTGCCCTCCACCGATGGCAACTGAAGAGCCGATCACGGTCTATCGATATCCCTATGGAAAACCGATGCGCTTGCCCCAAGCTCTGCCAAAGTTGTCATCAACTTCTCCGCGATCGACACCGAACGATGTCTACCGCCGGTACAACCGAGCGCCACCGTGAGGTAACTCTTGCCTTCACGGAGGTAGCCGGGTAACAGCTGTTTAATGAGTGCGGCCACTGCGTCTATGAAGGCCATGGCTTCGTCGTGGGCTAATACCCAGTCGCTGATCTGCACATCTAAGCCACTCAAGGGCCGAAGGTCTTCATCCCAGTAAGGATTAGGAAGGAAGCGCAGGTCAAAGACAAGATCGGCGTCAAGCGGTAAGCCGTTCTTAAAGCCAAAGGTAACCAAGGAAAGGCGTATGGCTTGATGTTCGCTTTCACCGGCGAAGGCCTCACGGATCCTCGATTTCAGCTGATTGGCGTTGAGGTCTCCGGTGTCGAGCACAACGTCTGCGCGCTGGCGCAGTGGCTCCAGCCAGGTCCTCTCTTCGGAGACCGCTTGCTCAACGGTTTGCCCACCGTGAGGGTGCCTTCGCCTCGTGCCTTCAAAGCGTCTAATGAGCACGTCATCAGGCGCATCTAAAAACAGCACCCGCACTTCGTGGTGCGCTTGAACCAATTCATCGAGGGCTCCGGGGAACTGAGCAATCTGATCACGGCCACCTCGGCCAAGAACGAGGGCAATTCTCTGGTCCTCCTCGGCCGCGGTATTCACCAGTTCTCCCACTCGACCAAAAAGTGCTGGAGGAAGATTGTCAATGACAAACCATCCAAGATCCTCAAGGACGGTTGAGGCCGTCGATCTGCCAGCACCCGACATGCCAGAAACGATGAGGAACTCAGCCATTGGACCATTCTTGATCCTCAGGGCCATGGGGCGCCACCTCACGGGGATCTAAGCCCCTCAGGCGGTTCCAGAGCGCCTCAGCCACCTCCGCGGGTAACCATCCCAGCGATTGGAGATCCTCAAGGGAGGCTTCGCGTACGGAGCTGACAGTCCCGAAATGCTCGAGCAACTGCTCTCTGCGCCTCGGACCAAGCCCGGCAACGCCATCGAGCAGCGACTCCACCATGGCCTTGCCCCGCCGTTGTCTGTGGAAACCAATAGCGAAGCGATGAGCTTCATCGCGCAGTTGCTGGAGCAAGAAGAGCGCTGGCGATTGGCGATCCAAAATAATTGCTGCGGATCGGCCGGGAAGGAATATCTCCTCGTAACGTTTCGCAAGACCAATGACTGCGGGGGCGGGCTCGATATGGAGTTCAGCAATTGCCGCTACCGCCTCAGACAGTTGACCCTTGCCACCATCGATTACTAAGAGTTGGGGGCGATAGCCGAAGCGCTGAGGCCCCTCACCTTCTCGGGGCACTTTGAGATAAGCCAAACGCCTCCGGAGGACTTCGCGCATGGCAGCAAAGTCGTCGTTACCGGCGACGGTCTTCACCTCGAAACGCCTATAGGCATCACGTCTCGCCAAACCATCTTCGAAAACCACCATGGATCCGACATAGTGCGTTCCTTGGAAGTGACTCATGTCGAAGCATTCGATGCGCAGAGGGGCTTCAGTCATCCCTAAGGCTTCCTGTAGAGCTAGCAGAGCTTGTGACCTAGCGTTGTAATCAGAGGCGCGTTGGAGTCGGTCGCGCCGCAGGTCTGCCTCTGCATTGAATTGAGCGCGATCGAGCAAGGAGCGGCGTGTACCCCGCACGGATTGCGAGAGCTTTGGTGCTTGGTCGGTGACGGTGCGCAGCCATTGTCGCAAGGTTGTGGCGTCAACGAGCTCTTCGCTGAGGACGATTTCTCGTGGCCAATCAAGACCACCGAGACCGTAGTAATCGACAACGCCTGAAAGCAGGAGATCGTCATCGAGACCAGAGCCCTCCAACATCGCGCCAGTGCGGCCGATAATGCGTCCATGGCGCACGCGCAGCACAGAAAGCGAAGCACCTGAGGGATCAGCAGCAAAGCCGACGAAGTCGACTGAAGCCGCATCGGGGAGCACTATTTCTTGTGACTCTGCAACCTGCTCAACCGCGGCCAAGCGGTTTCTGGCTCTTGCCGCCAGTTCATATTCCATGGACGCTGATGCAACTTGCATTTCCGCATTCAGGCTCGTCTTCAGCGGTTCGAGATTTCCCTCAAGGGCATCAACGAAACCTCCGAGGATCTCGGCGTAAGCCTCAGGAGCAATTTCTCCCGTGCAAGGCGCCGAGCATTTACCAATATCGGCGAGCAAGCAGGGCCGGCCGAGGCGCTGATGGGATTTGAATTTCGTATTTGAGCAACTCCTCACCGGATAAGCACGTAAGAGCAGATCCAGCGTCGTGCGTAGCGAACGCGTATGCACGAAGGGCCCGAAGTAACGCAAGCCTCGCCTCCGCTTACCCCGCAACACCATCGGTCTGGGCCAAGATCGGAAGAGCACACGTCTGAACTCCAGTCACCTGAAGCTATCT
>CAZTQJ010000203.1:0-3133 GCA_964615615.1 uncultured Acidimicrobiaceae bacterium | reverse complement strand
AGGGGAATCAGCAGCCAAGGACTATCGAGGGCGAGGGCAAGTATTGACATCAGCACCACGCCAGTAGCTACGGTACGCGCGGCATAGTCGTTCACCGGGTTGGGGAAGCTGAAGAATTCCTTTGCCTTCATCCCAATACCCTACCAGTTTGGTCAGGTTTTATTCCTGAGGCCTATCTCCGCTACCCTCAGATTGCACCAAGTCACGAGGCTTGGAGGAGAAGGGCTGACTCATGGTTCGACTGACCTGCATACTGCGAAGGAAGGCCGGCATGACCCCGGCTGAGTTTCATCAGCACTGGGAGCAGGTGCATGCGCCCCTCATCGAACGACTGGCTGCGGGTTCCCATGTACTCAAATATGAGCAGCACCCTAGGCCCCTCGAGAGTTATAGCGGGGACGATGATCCTGGATTCGATGGGGTGACTCTCCAGTGGTTTGCCTCCATGGAAGCTTACGAAGCACACATGGCTGAGCCCGACTTTGCCGATATGTGGGCAGACATCGAGTCCTTTCTTGACGTCGGCGCGCTGCATTTTGTGGTGACGCCAGAGCCTGGTCGCCTCATCTTTGATCGCCGTTGAACAACTGCTGCGCATGATTGCCACGCCTAGGCACCAATTCGTTACTAACTTGGAGGCATGAGCCTCGTGTTGATGGAACCAAGCGATTTAGAAGCGCTTGATCCAGAGTTGATGCGAGCGGCTGGTGGTGTCATCGTGCGCATCGGCGAAGATGGTGCAGTTGAGTTTGCTGTTTGCCACCGTCCCGAGCGCACTGACTGGTCCTTTCCCAAGGGAAAGTTGGACGCGGGGGAGACTTTCGAACAAGCGGCACTCCGCGAAGTCGAAGAAGAAACGGGCCTTGTGTGCCGCATGGGTCCTTTTATCGGAACTACGCAATATGTCCACCGCAAGGGCCGGCCTAAAGTTGTCGCCTATTGGGCTATGACCGTGGTTGCCGGTGAGTTCACGGCCAATGAAGAAGTCGACCAGATGCTTTGGTGCGACCTCACTCACGCAGAACTTCTCCTGACCTATCCGAGAGATCGAGAACTTCTGCCTCGTGTGCTTGAAGTGCTCTCCCTACCTCACTGAGCTTTTGCTGGTTTAAGACCAGCCAAAAAAGCTGAGGATGGGTGAAGCAATTGCCCTTCCCATGCGAAATGCGCCTGAACTATATCCATATCCTGGGCAGCCAGTTGTAGGCCAAGTACCAGTAGTCGGCCAAAAAACATTGCAAAGGTGCAATCCGTCATCCGCTCGAACGTAGTTCGAAGGGACACCATCAATGATGGGACCCCAGCAGTGGCCAGGCGTGGACAACTCTTCGGCTAGGCAAGGAAGCGTTTGGGTGTAACGACCCTGACCATCGAGAACACTGTTCCCTGCATCACTGAAAATTACTGATGGGGATGATGCAGCGGTGACTGCGTCGCGTAATGCGGACCTCATAAGGAGCCCATGAGTCTGGTTGAGGGTGGGGTTGCTGGAGTCGCCAATCGGGAAGGGGACGACATCTACGAGCGCTACCTTCCCTTTAAGCAGGGTGCCAATTTCTGCGCCGTAAGTGCTCTTGATTTGCTTGATATCTTGAGCTGAGTAAGGGACGGCATTGGGGTCGGCATGCTTGGCGCAGGCACCTGCGCCAATGCCCCCAAATTGTAAGATCACGGCAACGGGGTGTTCTCGCTTGAGCGTGCTTGCTATGTCCGCAACCCAATGACAAAGATTCGTTCCGGGAAAGACCTGAACAGTCAATGAAATGTCGGGATTCACTGCAGCGAGTGATTGCGCCACCGAAGGACTGTCTTGATAAGCAACTGAGTCACCGAACATCGCCATTTTTATTGGTGCATGCTGGGAAATCAGGACGCTGGTCGTAGTTTTTCCACCGGGCCCTGTTGCGGTGATGGAGACCTTAAAGTTGATGGCTTTGAGGCCTGGGTTGGCCCCGAAATTAATTCTTGCAAGGGCAGCATTGCAGTCACTTTCGCTTGGCGCTGGACTCACTGCGGGCTTGACCGTGGCCAGGCAAGAAGTAGCTGAAGTGGTGCTGCCTTGGATGCTGACATTCCCGCCCGAGGCATAGAGGAAACTTGGGTTGACGGAGCTGACCGTGATACTCGGTTTGAGAGCTTTCGCGCCCGCTGGCAACGCGGGTATTGCTAGGAGAAGGATCAGGATGGAAAGCGGGGAAAAGAGGAGAACCCGTCGCACAGGCAAATACTAGTGGAGGTATTCAAGAGTTGTTATGGCATGAGGCGAATGCTGAAATCTCATTTCCTCAGCTGGCTTCGATTTCCTCAATTAAGTCCGCAACCGAGTTAACGACCCTCGAAGGCCTATAGGGAAATCGTTCAATTTCCTCAGCCTGAGTAACTCCCGAGAGCACCAAGATGGTCTGCAGGCCTGCTTCAATGCCCGCCAGCACGTCGGTGTCCATGCGGTCACCGATCATCACCGTGCTCTCTGAGTGAGCACCTAGGACGTTGAGGCCTTCGCGCATCATGAGGGGGTTTGGCTTGCCCAGGCAGTAGGGCTCACGGCCCGTCGCCTTGGCGATCATGGCCGCCACTGCGCCACAGGCGGGCAGGGAGCCTTCTTCAGAGGGCCCCGTGGGATCAGGGTTCGTGGCGAGAAAGCGGCTGCCATTTTCGATCAGCCTTACCGCGGTGGTGATTTCTTCAAAGGAGTAATTTCTGGTCTCGCCCAAAATTACGTAGTCAGGATTCCTGCTGGTCATGACGTAGCCAATGTCATGGAGCGCAGTGTGCAGTCCAGCTTCACCAATGACATAGGCAGAAGCTTTTGGCCGTTGGGTATCAAGAAACTTTGCCGTGGCGAGGGCTGAAGTCCAGAGCCGCTCTTCGGGGACTTCGAGACCAAGGTGGGAAAGTCGAGCCGCGAGATCTCTCGGGGTAAACATCGAATTATTGGTCAAGATAAGAAATGAGCGCCCTGAGTGTTCAAGGGCGGCGAGAAAACGGTCGGCTCCAGGGATAATGGAGCCTTCGCGGACGAGCACCCCATCCATATCGCAAAGCCAACTTGTTGCCGGGGGACGTGCAGCCATAGCTCCAGTATGCCCGGGGAAGTCCACCACCAAAGCACCGGTCTCCGTCTACGATATGA
>CAZTQJ010000202.1:0-3142 GCA_964615615.1 uncultured Acidimicrobiaceae bacterium | reverse complement strand
AGATAGCTTCAGGTGACTGGAGTTCAGACGTGTGCTCTTCCGATCTGCGGAGAGACTTTTTGATCAGGCTTCCGCCTGGCACGCCTGAGGCCACAGGAACCAGAGGATCCACATAGGCAGTGGCATCTACCACTCGTAAGGCTTCATAGAGTGCGCGCGAGTGATCGCTGCCGCGCCCGGACAGGGGGGCATACTGCCAAAACAAGGCTTCGAGTTCTCGCTCGGTGGCAGGATCAATGCCGCCCGTGCTGGTGAGCTCGCCAACCGCAGCATCGATTTCTCGAGCAACCACTACGAGATCAAGATCGGCATTTTCGCGTTGCTGTGGATCTGGGCTCATCCTGGCTCCCCTCGCTCATGGCTGATCGATAACTCAAGATCAACGGTTCCCGAACTCCGCGAATGATTAGAAACCTGAAAACTAGCGACAGGATCGAACCAGTCAATGAGTTCACCCGTAGAGGTCTCAATGCCAACGGCGACTTCGAAGCCGCCATCACGGAAGGGAAACCAGGGGGTAGTGAAGGTGACTCTTCCCGATCCAATGCTTCCATCGAGATCGAGACCAGCAATCGTCGAGGTGGTGCGCAAGATCTTCCAGCCCGTAGGTCGGCGAAGTTCGAGCACGATGGCGGGCTTCTCCATGGCCTGACGAATCTCATAATCAATACTGACGCTGAGGGGCTCCGTGGAGATCACGGGAGCATTTTCTGCCCGGCCCGGCTGCTCGATCGAAGCACCCTTGATGACGGCTGCACGGATGGCTGGGGATGCGAGTTTCGCCACCGCCTGCGCTTCGCCCTCTTCCAATACTTCTTCTTCAAAGAGACCGGGCAGCATCGGACCACCACTGGCCAGCAGATGCTCACGAAAGGAGGCCACGGCGTCACCGGGAAGGCCATCAGCGACCAAAGTCCCGTGATCCAGTACGACTGCGCGATCGCAGATGGCCCGTACTTGGTCGGCTGAGTGGGTCACAAAAATGATGGTGCGACCATCGCGCTGGAAGCGCTTAATGCGGTCGATGCACTTGCGCTGGAAGCGCTCGTCACCAACGGCAAGCACTTCATCAACCACCAGCACATCAGGGTCCACGTTTACCGCAACCGCAAAGCCCAAACGCACATACATACCTGAGGAATAAAACTTCACTTGGTTATCAATGAATTGTTCGAGTTCGGCAAAGGCAACGATCTCGTCAAAGACCGCGTCAACATCGCGCTTCGAAAGACCCAGCATGGAACCGTTCAGGTAAATGTTGTCGCGGCCTGAGAGCTCGGGTTGAAAGCCAGCGCCAAGTTCAAGCAGACCTGCGAGCGCTCCGCGCACGGCCACCTGGCCAGTTGTCGGACGCAGGACGCCGCAGATGCATTTGAGCAGCGTTGATTTTCCCGAACCGTTGTGACCCAAGATGCCGACCGTCTGACCCTGGGGAATCTCGAGATCGAGATGCTCGAGGGCCCAGAGATCTTCATAGGTCAAGCGGCCTGGATGCAGTAAGCGCTCCTTCATCGAAGCATTGCGCTCGTGATAGAGGCGAAAGCGCTTGGACACGCCCTGGACGCTTACCGCACTATCCACCTAGAGCTCCTCAGCGAAGTTGCCTTCGAGGCGAGAAAACACCACGAAGCCAAGGAGCAGGAGCAGTATCGAAAGACCCAAGATCACCAGATCGGCCACGATGTAGGTCCCCCAGGACCAGTTGGGCAGCACTTGGCCACTTGGCGCTCCAGGAATTTGCAATGCGACCTTGGGGTGGGCGTAGATGACCCGCTGTGAGGTCATGAGCAAGGGAGCCAAAGGATTGGCGAAGTAGAGCCAGGTGAGGCCGTGACGCGCCAGCATCGGTCCCACGCTCATGGAAAACGAATACACAATGGGACAGCCCCAGAAGATCATGGTGAGCAGGACCTCAACAAGGTGCTGCACATCACGGAATTTTACGTTGAGCGCCGCGAGCAAGACGGCAAAACCTGCAGCCAAGACCGTGATCGTCACGAAGGCCAAGAGCAGGAGCGGCAAGGCTGTCCACACCGGAGCAACACCAAGTACCGCCATAAAAAGCACCAGCACCAAGGTCTGGAATCCGAGGTAGACCGCTGCGGTGCCAACGCTGGCGAGCGCGAGAATTTCGCGAGGAAAGGAATCCTTCTTCACGATGCCCGCATGGGCGACAATGCTTGCGGTGCCCGACAGCACGCTGCTTTGGAAGAAATTCCACAGCAACATTCCTGAGAAGAGGTAAATCACAAAATTGGGAATGCCGTTCTTAGCAATGAAGTGGAAGACGAAATAGAACACGGTCAGACTCATGGCGGGGGCCACCATGGACCAGGCAATGCCGAGCGCTGAGTTCTTGTACTTCACCTTGATGTCAGAACGCACCAAATTGACAAAGAGCTCACGGGAACGCCAGATCTCCCCAAGACGAGCGAACAACTTCGTCTCAGCCGAGACGATGCGAACCCTGTTGTCGTTTCCCCGGCGGCGCGAAGCCAAGCCAGAGGGCTGGGCGGACACCCCTAGGGCTTCCCCGCCACGGCCGATGAGCGATCGATCACCTGGTCAATGAAGCCATACTCAAGGGCCTCATTCGCGGTGAACCAGCGGTCACGGTCGGAGTCGGCTTCGATGCGCTCAAGGCTTTGGCCGGAGTGGAAGGCAATGCGCTCGGCCAAGACCTCCTTGGTGTACACGATCTGCTCAGCCTGAATAGCAATATCGGAAGCCTGACCCTGCATCGTTCCCGCCCAAGGTTGGTGCATCAAAATGCGTGCGTGTGGCAGTGCGCTGCGCTTGCCGGTGGTGCCCGAGCAGAGCAGGAACTGACCCATCGATGCCGCCATGCCCACACAGATCGTGCGAATGTCGCAGGAGACGTATTGCATGGTGTCGTAAATAGCCAGACCGTCGGTCACGGAGCCACCGGGCGAATTGATGTAGAGCGAGATATCCCTGTCAGGGTCCTCGGCCTCTAAAAGCAGGAGTTGAGCGCAAACAGCATTCGCCGTCTGCTGGTCAATGGCGGAACCCACGAAGACAATCCGCTCCTTTAAGAGGCGGAGGGGAAGATCACTCATGGAGTCACCGGACTGGGCAGATCGGAAGAGCACACGTCTGAACTCCAGTCACCTGAAGCTAT
>CAZTQJ010000201.1:0-3161 GCA_964615615.1 uncultured Acidimicrobiaceae bacterium | reverse complement strand
AGATAGCTTCAGGTGACTGGAGTTCAGACGTGTGCTCTTCCGATCTCGGCTTAGTGGTGATGCCATGATGAATCCTGGGGAGCAGATTGGAGAGGCCAACGAGGCCTGCTACTGACTTCCCCAAGTCGCCACTTAGCCGTGGAGCACGATCAATGGCGTAGCCAAGCTGTCCTTTAAAACGGTAGGAGGAAAATGGGGAGTGCAAGAACTTCCCCACTTCGTCTGCACTACCGCTTATGGCAAGCATGAGTGATGAATGAGCCGCAGGCTTCACCGCGAGTCCTGCTGCTGCAAGCTGCTGACTCAGTGCATGAATGCTGGATTGACTTGGAGAAAAGCGTTGCTTGAATTCCGCGCTACTGATCGGCTGACGGTATTGCGGGCTGCTCGGTGTGGAGATGGCTGTCACCAGATTGTTGAGTTCGGTTTCATGCCGTGGGCGAAGGACGATTCGTAACGAGAGCTCGTGCTTCGCATCCAGTTTGCCAATGCGTTGTGCTGAATTGGGAATTTGGGGTGCGCTACCCAGCGTGGCCAGGTCACCCATCGAGTTATGGTCAGGCCGCGTAGACCCGACTCCTTCACGGCTCAGTGCCTGACTCTGCTGATGATCTTTTGTTACTGACCGGCCCTGGCGATTGTTGTTCCGCGGCAGGACCGTCAGCGTGAGCACCAGAATTACGGCAAGCGAAAGGAATCCGCTGACGCTTATCCGTGCTGCATTGCGTGACATGGGGCCTCCGAGGGATGTGCCTGCCTTAGTTACTCTACGACCGATATCACATGCTTTTCGCTAGGGGCTTTCAGTTTCTTATGTGCGCTGGTATCCTTGGACCTAGGCGGAGGACCTTGGCTTGCGGCAGTTAAGCCCCCTTGAGGAGGGGATCGGGTCCAGTGAAAGCAGCAATGGTCAGGTTGGCGGTGAGTGGCGTCCTTGTGGCCGCCGGTTCTTTGCTGCCTGCAATGACTGCGTCGGCCAAAACGCATGCCTATCCGCTTGGTGAATTTGCCTTCAGTTCGGGTAATTGGCAGTCCTTTAATCAAACCGCGAGCGCCTCGGGCCCGAAGGTAGTTTCGGCCACTTCTTCCGTCGTGACCGCTCAAGGCACCATGGCCTCCTTTGGCGTTTCCAAGGCTGGGGCTCTCATTGAGTACACCGATGACGGACTGGGAGGGAGGCTTTGGAATTCCTACGACCTTTCCACGGCGACTGCGGCAGCGTCAGCCACCGGACGACCTGCAGCGGTCGTGGCAGCTGCGAACTTGCAGGTCTTCTATCGGGGAACGGATTCACATCTTTGGATGCTTGCGCTTGATCAACTCCACGGTCGACCATGGAATGCTTATGACTTAAGTACTTTGGCCTCGCTGGGGGAAATATCAAGTTCTCCCTTGGCTTCGGTAGACAGCCGCGGCCTGGTCCGCATTGCTGTGGCAAACAGTCTTGGCGAGGTAAATCTGATTGCGCATGACGGCAGGTTCTCTCACGCTTGGAATGCCTACAACCTCGGCCTCGTCTCCGGCGGCCCAAAGGCTGTGGGCAGCGTTGCGATTATCACCGATAGTGGGGGTTTCCAGCGTTTGTTCTATCGGAGCACCAATGGCCATCTGATTGAACTCATGAATAATCGTCGCTCCACGGCTATCTGGGCGATTCGAGATCTCACGGTCAGGGCCGCGATAGTGGTCGACGGCGATCCATCAGTAGCGGTCGTGAGCGGCAAGCCGGTAATCCTTGGAGTCCATTCCGGCCATCTCGTGGAGGCCTATTTAAGTGACCAAGGATGGCTATCCCTAGATCGCTCCGTTGATGACCAAGCGCTCGCGTCTACCCAGGGAAGTCCCGCAGTCCTCGCTACGGGAGGCAGAAACTATGTGGAGATCGCTCGCACCAAGGCTAACCATCTCGTCAAGTTGGCCATAACGGGTTTGGGCCAAACTGCTGGAGTTCGTGATCTATCCATGCAACCGAATGTGTTGGCCACGGTCGCCACTGATCCATCACTGGTTGAGCGTGAGGGCGGCCTCCATCTTTTTGCAGGCATCGCTGGGAGTATCACCCCACCACCGCCCCCACCCCCAACGGCAACTGTGGTCAGCATCGCGATCAGCCAAGACCAATCACATGCCAAGATTGTTGAGACTCCAGCAGGGTCAAATTGCAATCCCTTTAGCGCCTACTTCCATCGGGGTAAATCCCTTGGCTGCGCACCGAATACGAGTTCTGAAGCTTGGTGTAGTGATTTTGCGCAGTGGGTATGGGATAGCGCAGGGGGTATAGATACCACGGGAATTACCGGATGGAGCTTCACCTTTGTGACTTGGGGTCAGGCTCATGGAAGCTTTAAACGCGGAGCTAATAACAATCCTCAGATTGGTGATGCCGTGGTTTGGGGTGACTGGGCTTCAAGTTATGGCGCCCACGTTGGTCTCGTCACTGGCGTGAAAGGAAAACTCATCAAGGTCACGAGTGGGAATTCTGGGCCTAGTTATGACGCCCAGGGCAACGTAATTTCAGTGTGGACTTCGGCTTACTTTGACCCGAGCACATCGGTCGACGGCCCCTATGGAATCTTGGGCTACACCTCTCCGGTCACAAATTCCGGCGGGTCCGCAATCGCTCCTCAGGCCCGAGTCCTGGGGGTGTCGCCGACTGCGGAGCAAATCAATTCCCAAGACGGTGGCCACTAAGCCAAAGCCGATGTTCGAGATGCTGTGGAAAGCAGCGCAGCCCTGCTTCGATCCGGTACTTTACGGCTGCCCAAGGTGAACAGTGATGAGATCAAACACGCCGAAGCGAAATATCGTTACAAGCTTCGCAGACCGTCTCGGGAATAATTCCGAGTCGCATTAACTGCGCAAAACTGATGCATCCAAGACAGATGCCAAATGCCGCTTCCAGAACAGCTGCGGCGATAAGAGGAACCAAGACCCAGCGGCCCACTGACCAGCCCGAGGTGAGGGTGAGGATGGAAGCCGTTGCGGCAAAGGCGAGCCCTACGCCTTGAGCGAAGCGCTTGGGTGGTCCTGGCATCAACTTGGGTTCTTTCGAGAGTCTGGGCCCTATCACTTTCATTGCCAATTGCCCTAGTGGTGAGAGCCTTGGGCCAGTAAGATCGGAAGAGCGTCGTGTAGGGAAAGACTGTTCAGACCCGCGGTGC
>CAZTQJ010000200.1:877-3170 GCA_964615615.1 uncultured Acidimicrobiaceae bacterium | reverse complement strand
TCTTCAGCACTGAACCCGCAACGGAAGCAACCGCAGCTCCCGCGGCTTCAGAACCTGTGAGCGTCACCGCGACCACGCGTTCGTCACGGATGACGTCGGCAACTCGGCTTGAGGGAATCATCAGGGTCTGAAAAGCCCCATCAGGAAATCCTGCGCGAGTGAAGAGGTGCTCGAGGTAGAGGGCGGTCTGACCAACATTGGATGCGTGCTTGAGCAGGCCGACGTTGCCCGCCATCAGTGCAGGAGCCGCAAAACGAATTACCTGCCATAGGGGGAAGTTCCAAGGCATAACCGCGAGCACGGGTCCAATGGGGTCATAGCGAACGCCTGAGCGCGAAGCCGAAGAAGCAATGGCCTCGTCAGCAAGAAAACTCGGGCCGTGCTCCGCATAGAAGCGCAGGGCCATCGCGCACTTTGCAATCTCGCCCTTGGCGGCTGAAAAAGTCTTACCCATCTCCGCCGTTAGGTCAGCAGCCAATGTGGGCATCTCGCCCTCGAGGAGTTCAGCGGCGGTAATCAGCCACCGCGACCGCTGTTCTAGAGGGCTGTGGCGATAGCTCTGGTAACAAGCCTGAGCCAGAGCTAGTCGACGCTCAACTTCCTCAGGACGGTGATCCTCAATGGTGGCGATGATTTCGCCGGTGGCTGGGTTCGTGGATACGAAAGGCATAGGCCTATTGTGCCAGCCCTAGCGCCCGCGGGATTCGCAAGAAGCAGGCCTGCCCTTCCCTAAGCCTGTCCAAGCAATTCTGGGAGTGAGCGGCGCAGGACTTTTCCCGTAGAGGTCATCGGGAGATCATCGACAAAGTAGTAATCCTTGGGGCGCTTGAAGGGGGCCAAGCGGGTCGCGGCACGCTCGCGCAGTGCCGCTTCTCGCTGAGGTCCATCGGCCACGACGGCTGCACAGAGGCGCTGACCCCATTCGGGATCATCGAGGCCAAAGACGCAGATCTGCTCCACCCCACTCAGGCCAAGCAAGCTCGCTTCAACCTCCGCAGGATAGACATTTATGCCGCCGCTAATCACGAGGTCATCTCGACGACCATCAAGATAGAGCAAGCCCTCGTCGTCGAGATGACCAAGATCGCCAACGCTAAATGCGTCGCCGCGCCAGGCGGCCTGGGTGGCCAGCGGGTCGCGGTGATAGGCGAACTTCGCAAAACTCGGAGCCTCGCACCAGATCTGACCGATGCCGTGGTCGTCGACACTGTCTGGGTCTATGAAAAGCCGACGGCCAGGACGAGCCTTGCCCACTGTCCCAGGGTGCTCCAACCACAGTTGCTGTGGACAGATGGTGAACTGTCCTTCCGTAGAGCCATAAAACTCGATGAGGGCATCAGCGCCGACACGTTCCATGGCGGCGTATTTGAGCACCGGCGGACAAGCGGAACCAGCGTGAGCGAGGAAGCGCAGAGAATCAAAGATCTCGTCGCTTCCGAGTTGAGGAAGGCTCAGGATGCGCTGTAAATGCGTGGGCACTAAAAAGGACGTGTTGGGTCGATCCCGGCGAAGAGACTCCAAGGCCGTGCTGGCATCAAACTTTGACATCAGCAGGAGAGATCCCCCCGACAGCAAAGTGCCCGCTGAGAAGCGAATCGAAACGGTGTGATACATCGGCGAACAAAGCAGGTGAAGATCATCGGGCGAAAAGGACCAGAGCTCGGCTTCGTCTTCAAAGACTGCTTTAGCCGTGGCTTCATCCCAGATGGCGGTAACGATGCCTTTCGCCTTTCCCGTGGTGCCCGAGCTGTAGTGCATGGGGCGCGTCAGCGGATAAGGCGCCAATTCGCGAGATGGCGCATCAAAGAGTGCAGCCAACTGCGCTTCACTATCAAGCACGAGCTGAGGGTCGCAATCGGCGATCTGCTCGGCCATCTCCCCTGGGGTCAACTGCGCATTGATCATGACGGGCGTTATGGCGCTTCGCGTCGCAGCTAAGACCGCACAGAGCAGATGCTTAGAACTCCCCAGAGTGAAGGCCAACCTTTGCCCGGGACCAAGACCTGCGCGCGCAAGGCCGCCAGCGGCTCGTCTTTGAAGATCTTCCGCCTCGAGAGCGCTAAGGCGCTCGAGCTTGATACTCATGGCGCGAGCTCTCCACCTGCTGGCGCTTCGACATTGGGATCAGCCAGTGAAGCAACAATTTTTGGCCACAGCGTGGTGGCTATGGCCACCACGAGCAAGGCAATAGCAGCCGCTATAGCCGTTACCCGCCGCACGCCAAAATGCGCTCCGAGCGCTCCTTGGATGAGCGCACCAATCGGATAAGAGGTGCCAAGGGCAAACATGAAGA
>CAZTQJ010000200.1:0-867 GCA_964615615.1 uncultured Acidimicrobiaceae bacterium | reverse complement strand
CCCTGGCGCGAAGTGCATTGGGTGCCCGCAACTGCACGACCGTCATGAGCCCAGACAGCATTGCCATGTAGGACGCACCTACCAAGGCAAGTGCAAGCGCCGCGGCCCAGGTGGTATTTGCTGCGCCGTAGGCAATGAGCGACGCTGAAGCCACCAAGGCAGCCCGGCGAATCATGCGCGCCCTGCCAAAGCGTTTGGCGAGGCCAGCAACACTGAGCGCACCAATCACCGCGCCAATCCCCTGAGCGGTGACCAAGGTGGAGGTCGCCACATCACCGGCATGACCATGGTGGCCAAGGCCCTCTATGGCCATGGCGGGAATGAGTGCAATAAACGGTGCCACCAAAAGACCCAAGACCGCGATTGAGCCAAAGGCCGTTTTCACCGCAACTTCGCGACGCATCACCGCGATCCCTTCGCCGAGTTCGGCAATGAGGCCACGTGCCGCACTTCGCAGGGGCGTAGGGATCCTGACCGAGAGCAGTGCGGCTACGACTGCAAAGAAAGAAATGGCGTTGACGCCAAAGCACCAAGCGGGCCCAGCTGCCACTAACAACAGACCCGCCAAGGCGGGACCAATGACGCGACCAAGGTTGTATTGCGCAGAAGAGAGGGAGACCGCAGACAAGAGATCTTCCTCGGGGACGAGGTCAGGCAACAAGGCTTGGTAGGCAGGAAAGCCCATGGCACCGGCTACGCCTCCTGCAAAGGAGAGCAGAACCGCTAGCAGTGGAGTCGCCGCGCCACTCGCATAGAGGAGGGTCAAGACTAAGGCCACCACGGCCTCAGCAAGGGTCGTGACCAGCAACCAGTGCTTGCGATTGTGTCGGTCGGCGAGTGCGCCACCAATGGGCGCGAGTAAGCCAC
>CAZTQJ010000199.1:0-3174 GCA_964615615.1 uncultured Acidimicrobiaceae bacterium | reverse complement strand
TCTTCGTAGTTGTAGCCCTCCCATGGCATAAACGCCACGAGCAGGTTCTTACCCAGTGCGAGCTCACCGTTGTGCGTTGCAGGACCGTCAGCGAGGACGTCGCCGTGCACAACTTGCTCCCCTACCGAAACCAGCGGACGCTGGTTGATGCAGGTGTTCTGGTTGGAGCGCTCGAACTTGAGCAGTTCGTAAACCTTCTTGTCGAGAGTCCTACCCAAGCGGTCTTTTTGACCTGGCTTGTAGTCAACCTCGATGACGCTCAACAGCTCTTCTTTGTCGTTGACCATGACCTTGCGACCACCAACGAAGGTGACCGTTCCATCGCCTTCGGCGAGGACTACGTCACCGGCGTCACGTGCGGCACGGGCTTCGACGCCAGTACCCACGTAAGGAGCCTCAGGAACAACCAGCGGAACTGCTTGCTTCTGCATGTTCGCGCCCATCAGTGCACGGTTGGCGTCGTCATGCTCGACGAAGGGAATCAGTGCCGTGGAGATCGAGATGATCTGCTTAGGACTGACGTCCATGAGGTCAACCTCAGATGGTGGAACCAACACTGGTGCGAGGCCTCGTGCGCCGACGTTACGAGTGTTGCCACCCTTTTCTGCACGACGGGCAAGCACGCGATCTTCGGTGATCTTGCCATTGGCATCGACGGCCACGTTGGCCTGGGCGATGACGTGCTCTTCTTCGTCATCAGCCTCCAGGTACATGATTTCGCTGGTGATCTTGCCGTTCACCACGCGACGGTAAGGAGTCTCAATGAAACCATGGTCGTTGACGCGGGCATAGGTAGCCAGCGAACCGATCAGACCAATATTTGGACCTTCAGGAGTCTCAATAGGACACATGCGGCCGTAGTGAGAAGGGTGAACGTCTCGGACTTCAAAACCTGCGCGCTCACGAGAAAGACCACCGGGTCCTAGTGCTGAGAGGCGACGCTTGTGAGCCAGACCCGAGAGTGGGTTGTTCTGGTCCATGAACTGACTGAGCTGGCTGGTTCCGAAGAACTCCTTGACTGCTGCAGAAACGGGACGGTTGTTCACCAAGGAACCTGGGGTGATTGCTTCTTCGTCCTGGGTGCTCATGCGCTCACGCACGACACGCTCCATACGAGAAAGACCAACACGGACCTGGTTTTGAATCAGTTCACCGACCGAGCGAATACGACGGTTAGAGAAGTGGTCCTGGTCGTCAGTGCGCCAGGTCGTCTGCTCTTCCTTCATGTGCTTGGTGAGGTGCAACAGGTAGGTGGAAGCCGCAAGAATTTCGGCGGGAGCCAAGGTGCCCTGGTGCTCTTCGGGGTGCTCAAGCTTGAGGCCGAGGATCTCGGACATGCGATCAATTTCCGGTCCGAGCTTACGGTTCAACTTGTAGCGACCAACACGGGTGAGGTCATACTTCTTGGGGTTGAAGAAGGCACCCTCAAAGTACTGACGAGCCTGCTCAACGTTGAGGGGCTCACCGGGACGGGCGCGCTTGTAGATCTCAAGCAGAGCCTCATCTTGTGAAGGAGCGATGTGCTGCTCCTTCAACCACTGGGCCTCAAGGAAGTCGAAGTGACGCACGAACTTCTCGATGTGCTGCTCTTCCAAGATGCCAAGGGCACGAAGGAGGATGAAGAGGGAGAGGCGACGCTTACGAGCAACACGCGTGCCGGCAGTGACGTCCTTGCCAGGCTTGTTCTCAACATCGAACTCGATCCACTCACCGCGGTAGGGGTGAATGGTTCCGGTGAACTCGGTCTTGGCTTCCTTGCCTCGTGCGAAAATCACACCAGGGGAACGCACCAGCTGGGAAACAACCACTCGCTCGGTGCCGTTGATGATGAAGGTGCCCTTCTCCGTCATCATGGGGAAGTCGCCCAGGAAAATCATCTGTTCCTTGATTTCACCGGTGTTGGCGTTTTGGAATTCAGCGCTCACGAAAATAGGAGCAGAGAAGGTCAGGTTCTCTTCACGGCAGCTCTTCTCGGTGAACTTAGGAGTTCCCAGGTGGTCTGGGTTGTTCATCGGGTCGAAGATCAGCTCAAGGCGAAGTGCGCCGCTGAAGTCCGTGATGGGGCTCAAGTCGCGGAAGGTCTCAGAGAGGCCCTCTTCGAGGAACCACTTAAAGGAGTCACGCTGGACTGCAATCAGATCGGGAAGCTCTAAGGCCTCCTCGATGTTGGAAAAGGAAACGCGCTGATGACTACGGGACCGAGACGACAACGGTCAACTCCTTATTGGTTGCTGGGCGGGCTAGCGGCAATACAAATACAAAAATGACGTACGGGTTCTAGGGCCCAAGGCTGCTTCACCTAAATCAGGGGTCGGCGAAGCAAGGGGAGAGAAGGCACGGCAATACCGAGCCTACCCGTATTGAGCCAACAGGGCAACCCCGGGGCGACAGGTACTAAGCCCTGCACCTTTTCCGAGGCGCCGGCCAACGGCCGGAACCCTAGGGGCGAGACTCGGGTAGGTCAAGGACCCACCCGAGTCGCCCCAGGAATTACTTGAGCTCGACGGTGGCCCCGGCGCCCTCGAGGGCCTCCTTGGCCTTCTCCGCGTCGTCCTTTGAGGCACCCTCAAGAACTGCCTTAGGGGCAGCCTCGACGAGGTCCTTGGCCTCCTTGAGACCCAGGCTGGTAAGGGCCCGGACCTGCTTGATGACCTCAATCTTCTTGTCACCAGCGGCAGCCAGGATGACGTCAAACTTCGACTTCTCCTCGCCTCCACCGGCTGCGTCGCCACCGCCAGCTGCTGGTGCAGCTGCAACGGCCACTGGGGCCGCGGCGGTTACGCCGAACTTCTCTTCGAAGTCCTTGACGAGCTCGCTGAGCTCAATCACGGACAACTCGGCGATCCCCTCGAGGATCTGCTCCTTGGTCAGAGTTCCTGCCATGGTTTGGTTTCCTTTCCTTGCCTAGATTGCTCGGTCTTTTACTGGGTAAACGTGGTATTGCGAACTATGCCTCGTCAGCAGGAGCCTCGGCCTCTGCTGGCGCCTCTGCCTCGACCTCAGGGGTCTCTTCAGCGGATTCTTCGGCGGGAGCCTCAGCCACAGCCTCGGCTGCAGGGGCTTCCTCGGTCTCGATGAGGGCATCCTCGGCGGGTGCTGCCTCAGCGGCGGCTTCCTCGGCGGGTGCTTCTTCAGCCACAGGAGCTGCTTCAGCGACTGCTGGTGCTGGTGCGT
>CAZTQJ010000198.1:0-3210 GCA_964615615.1 uncultured Acidimicrobiaceae bacterium | reverse complement strand
TTTGATGCCTTTAAGTTCGAATTTCCCCTCCTTGCTTCAGCCATGGACGGCGTTTTAAGCCCTTCCACGGCAATTCAGATTGGCCAGCTTGGCGCAGCCGGTGTTCTAAACCTCGAAGGACTCTGGACTCGTTACGAAGACCCACTTCCCCTCTTCGACGAAATTCGTGAGCTCGATGACGAGAAGGCCACTTCTCGCATGCAGCAGATGTACCAAGAGCCCATGAAGCTCGAATTGGTCTCGCAGCGTATTCGCGAGATGAAGGAAGGCGGCGTTACTACCGTCGCTTCCGTCACGCCGCAAAAGACTGAGTGGATGTCCAAGGCCATCTTGGAAGCCGGTCTCGACATGTTGGTCATCCAGGGCACCGTGGTCTCCGCTGAGCACGTTTCCAAAACCGTCGAGCCACTCAACTTGAAGAAGTTCATCCGCGAGTTCGACATTCCCATCATCGTGGGCGGCTGTGCTTCCTACCAAGCAGCGCTTCACCTCATGCGCACGGGCGCTGTTGGTGTCCTCGTTGGTGTTGGACCCGGCAACGCCTGCACCACCCGTGGTGTTCTTGGTATCGGTGTTCCTCAGGCAACGGCAATTGCTGATGCTGCAGGTGCGCGCATGCGTCACCTTGATGAGACTGGCGTTTACTGCCACGTCATCGCCGATGGTGGCATGTCCAAGGGTGGCGACATCGCTAAGGCCATCGCTGTTGGTGCTGACGCGGTGATGATTGGTTCACCACTCTCCAGTGCCTTTGAGGCTCCTGCCCGAGGCTTCCACTGGGGCATGGCTACCTTCCACCCCACGCTTCCTCGAGGTGCGCGCGTTCGCACCGAGGTTCGTGGTTCACTGCGCGAGATCCTGCTCGGACCAGCCCATGAGAATGACGGCCGCATGAACCTCTTTGGTGCACTGGGCACGGCCATGGCCACCTGTGGCTATGAGACGGTCAAGGAATTCCAAAAGGCCGAGGTCATGGTTGCACCATCCCTGCAGACTGAGGGCAAGCAGCTCCAGCGCGCGCAGGGCGTAGGCATGGGGCATTGAGCTCAGACCAGCATCCCGTTCTCGTTGTCGACTTCGGTGCGCAGTATGCGCAGCTAATTGCTCGGCGAGTCCGTGAGGCTCGCGTTTACTCAGAGATCGTTCCTCACACGATCACTGCGGCTGAAGTCTCAGCAAAGAGCCCCAGTGCAATCATTCTCTCGGGGGGACCAAAGTCCGTCTACGAGCCAGGTGCCCACGACCTCGACCCCGAGGTCTTGGCTTTAGGTATCCCCATCCTTGGGATTTGTTACGGCGCTCAACTGCTCGCTCGAGATCTTGGTGGCTCAGTCGAGCGCACCGGCACGGGCGAATACGGCCGGACTGAACTCACCATTACCAAGCCATCATCCCTGACGAAGACCTGGAGTAGCAAGGGTGACGTCTGGATGAGCCACGGCGACCGCATCGGTTCAGTGCCTGAGGGTTTTGAAGTTCTTGCGGCTTCCCCTGAAGCTCCTATTTCTTGCTTTGGCAGTGCCGAGCGCAAGATCTATGGCGTGCAGTTTCACCCTGAAGTGGCTCACACTGAAAACGGTCAAGACCTCATCGAGGCCTTCCTCCACGACCTAGCTGGAATACCGGCGAGTTGGACCCATGTCTCCATCATTGAAGAGCAGGTTGCTCGCATCAAGGCCCAGGTGGGTTCTGAGCGGGTGCTTTGTGCGCTCTCGGGCGGTGTGGACTCCGCCGTTGCGGCTGCCATGGTGCATAAAGCTGTGGGCGATCAGCTCACCTGTGTATTTGTTGACACTGGCCTCATGCGTCATAACGAGGGCGAGCAGGTTGAAGAGACCTTCCGCAAGCAGTTCCAGGTTGACCTCATTCATGTAAAGGCAGCAGATCGATTCTTTGACAGTCTGGCCGGAGTTACTGATCCTGAGCGCAAGCGCAAAATCATCGGTGAGCTCTTTATCCGGATCTTTGAAGAGACAGCTCGTGATCTTGGAGCGGGTGGCAGCGGTCCAGGACCTCGCTTCTTGGTGCAAGGCACGCTCTATCCCGACGTCATTGAATCCGGCTCCGGGCACGCGGCGAATATCAAGTCCCACCACAATGTGGGCGGGCTACCTGAAGACCTTGATTTCGATCTGGTCGAGCCACTGCGCAGTTTGTTTAAGGACGAAGTTCGTGCCGTTGGTGAAGAACTTGGCCTTCCCCATGAGATCGTTTGGCGTCAGCCCTTCCCTGGGCCCGGACTTGCCGTGCGTATCGTCGGTGACGTGACTCGCGAGCGCGCAGAGATCCTTCGCAATGCCGACCGTGTGGTGCTTGAGGAAATTCGCGCCGCCGGCCTCTACCACGAGCTTTGGCAGAGTTTCGCTGTTCTGCCCGCAATCTCCACCGTGGGCGTCATGGGCGATGGGCGTACCTATGCCCACCCCATCATCATTCGTGCAGTCACCAGTGATGATGCGATGACTGCGGACTGGGCTCGCCTTCCCTATGACCTCATTGAACGTATGGCTAACCGCCTCATCAACGAGGTGGAGGGTGTGAACCGCGTGGCCCTCGACGTTACGTCGAAGCCTCCGGGCACGATCGAATGGGAGTAGGCGAAGCAGAAGCCCTCCTCGAGGGACTAACCGGACCTCAGACTGCGGCAGTGCTGCACCGAGGATCTCCGCTCCTCGTCGTTGCTGGAGCAGGCTCGGGAAAGACGAGGGTTCTTACGCGAAGGATTGCTCACCTCCTCGCCACAGGAGACGCCGCTCCTCACGAGATTCTGGCAATCACCTTTACCAATAAAGCTGCAGCGGAGATGCGTGAGCGTGTGGCAGATCTCGTCGGTCCTGAAGCCAAGCGGATGTGGGTTTCAACCTTTCACTCAGCCTGCGTGCGAATCCTGCGTTCCCAGGCCGACCGCATTGGCTATTCCTCGAGTTTCTCTATCTACGATGCGGCCGACGCACGCCGATTGGTGGAACTGGTGATGGCCGATCAAGGCATTGATCCCAAACGTCTCGCGCCCAAGGCTGTGGTCTCGGCCATCTCTAACGCGAAAAGCCACCTGCAGAGCCCAAAGGCCTATTCCGAAGCGGGCCTCGGAGATCGTGACCCCTTTCGCTCGACGGTGGCCGAGGTCTATCGCAGCTATCAGCTGCGACTGAGCAATGCCAACGCCATGGACTTTGACGACCTCATCATGAAGGTCGTGCTGCTCCTGCG
>CAZTQJ010000197.1:0-3215 GCA_964615615.1 uncultured Acidimicrobiaceae bacterium | reverse complement strand
CTGGCTGAGATCACGCGGTAGACCGTTATGGCGAGCACAGCAGTGCCGAGTCCTTGGCAGAGGGCCGTAAAGGCTGACCACCGGAGAACAGCGCCGAGTGGGGACTTCAGATTTGGACTTTCGGGAAGACTTGACTGCATCCAAGAAACTCTCGCCACGACGCCACGCTAGATGCCCATCGCTGACCCTTCTCCCACCCCAAGACATTGGGGCTGAGCAGTCCTAGGATGCCGAAGGTGGGGCAGCGAGTAGCGGTATTGGGGGCAGGCTCTTGGGGCACGGCTATTGCGCGCGTGGCTGGAGAGGTGGGCCCGACCACCCTTTGGTGCCGTTCTCCAGAGACTGCAGCCTTGCTCATTCGCGATCGGGTCAATGACCGCTACCTCCCAGGCGCCAGCTTCCCCGAAAATCTTGCGGTCAGTTCTTCCATCATTGAGGCAGTATTGGGTGCATCGCTGGTCCTTGTGGTAATTCCTAGTCATGGCTTCCGCTCAGTGCTGAGCTTGGTTGCTGACCACATCGCCCCAGGGACGCCGGTGATTTCCCTAACCAAAGGCATTGAGGATGGCACTTGTGTTCGCATGAGCGAGATCATCACCGAACTCATCCCCGGCGCGGCAGTAGGTGTGCTTTCGGGGCCCAATCTTGCCCATGAAGTAGGGGTAGGTCAGCCTGCTGCAACAGTGGTTGCCATGAAGGACCAAGGGCTTGCGGAGATGGTGCAGCAAGCTCTGCATACCGATCGCTTCCGGGTCTATACCTCCAACGATGTAGTGGGCTGCGAAATTGCTGGAGCAACAAAAAATGTGGTCGCCCTAGCCGCAGGGATGGCAGATGGCCTTGGATTTGGGGAAAATACCCGCGCAGCCTTGGTAACCCGTGGCCTCGCTGAACTGGGTCGCATGGGCATTGCGCTAGGGGGCGACACTCTCACGTTTGGTGGCCTAGCGGGGGTTGGCGACCTGATGGCCACCTGCACCTCTGAACGCAGTCGGAATCGGTCGGTGGGTTTTGCCCTCGGCAGGGGAGAAGCAATCTCGGAAATCGTCGACCGTATGCATATGGTCGCCGAAGGCGTGAAATCAGCTGGCCCACTCATTGCGCTGGCAAAACGTATGGGTGTGGAAATGCCAATTTCTGAACAAGTGGCTCAAATCGTTGCAGGAGAGATCTCGCCAAGCAGTGCGATGCTTGCCCTTATGGATCGTCCAGCCCGCGAAGAATGGGATGAGACCCTTTACCGTGGCCTCAGCGCCGGGGCTTCTCCAAAGCAGTGACGGTGAGCCGGCCTGTAGGCGGGATTCTGTCCAGCCCCTTGCGAGGCTTGGATGGCCATCCATCTCTGCGGTCTACCTGAAGGCTGCTCATGTTGCCATGAGCGGACGAGCCGCCCAAACCTTCTGCTTGACCTTGCTCCGGGTGGGGTTTACCTAGCCACCACCGTCACCGGCAGTGCTGGTGCGCTCTTACCGCACCGTTTCACCCTTACCTGTACTGGTTGCCCAGCCATCGGCGGTTTACTCTCTGTTGCACTTTCCTTCGAGTCACCCCGACTCGCCGTTAACGAGCACCCTGCCCTGTGGAGTCCCGACCTTCCTCAGTGGGTTTCCCCACCGCGACCATCCAGCCGGCTCACCGTCCCTGCCATTGTGCCAGATGGGAGAGGCCCCAAGCACGCCGCTCTATTGGCTAGGTTTCCAGCATGGATCCCAGTAGCGCCTTATCGGTGACCGAGCTCTATGACGAATTATCCGCGGCCATCGGTGAGGTCTTTCCAGCCCGCAGCCTTGTTTGGGTGCGAGGGGATATCCAAAAGATCTCCGAGAGCAGGGGACACCGTTACATCGACTTAGTGGACCCCGATAAAGCTGATGATCGCTGGCCCACGAAGTTATCCCTGAAATGTTGGAAAACAACTTGGGATGGAATCTCTCGTGAACTCGAAAGCCATGGGGTGGCCCTAACTGATGGCATGTCGGTAGTGGTGGGCGGCGAAGTCGATCTCTTCCGTGCGCGAGGCGAGCTCAGCCTCAACGTCAAAAAAATTGCCATGGAGTCGCTCCTTGGTCGCCTTGCCATTGACCGGGCAAAATTAGTGGTACAACTCCAGAAGGAAGGACTCTTTGAGGCGAACCGGGCCCTCGAAACTCCTCAGGTGCCACTTCATGTGGGACTCGTGGCCTCGTGGGATACCGAGGGTTGTAATGACTTCTTGGGACAACTAGAAAACTCGCCCTTTGCTTTCCGTGTCAGCCATGTGCAGACTTCTGTTCAGGGAGGCGATGCACCAGAGGCGATTGCCAGAGCGCTGCAAAGACTCGAAGCCGAAGCCGTGGATCTGATTGTGCTCGTGAGAGGCGGAGGCTCCAAGGGAGACCTCGCTGCATTCGATAGTGAGCCGGTGGCTAGGGCAATTGCTCGTGCTCACGTAGCGGTATGGACAGGCATTGGCCACTCTGGCGACCGCTCCATAGCTGACGATGTGGCGAGTTTCGCCGCAATCACACCAACGGCCTGTGGTCACGCGGTGGTAAGCCGCGTGGGCGCTTATGCGCAAGGGGTTAGTCAAGCCGCCCTGCAGATTGCTGATGAGTCCTTACGCATTACCGCAAGTATTGGTGAAGAGCAGGCAAGGGCCAGGAGGCTGCTGGTTGCGACCGCCAGGGCGCGCCTCGATGAGGCTCAAGGCCGTGTCACGCGAACTTCCGAGCGCCTCCCTCCACTTGCCTTGGAGGCGACCTTGAGTGCCCGACGAAACCTAGGGACGATAGGGATGAGGGTGATGCCCTTAGCAAAGGCCCACCTCAAGCATCACGCTGACCATCTCGAGGCGGTCCGTCGCCTCTGTCATGCTCATGATCCAAGCCGACTGCTGGCTGCGGGATATTCCATTACGCGCAATGGAGACGGAGCCTTAGTTCGGGGCCCCGAAGATGTGCAGGCCGGAGGCCAACTCGTCACTACGGTTGCAGGGGGGAGATTGATCTCCCGCGTTGAGAAGGATACAGAAGGGGAGTTGACGTGAGCGCAGCAAAGGCACCGGGATCGGGAACTGATCCGGCGAAGTTGAGTTACACCGATGCAGCGGCCGAACTCGAGGAGATCGTTTCCTTCTTTGAGCAACGCGATGTCGATGTCGATCTCTTGGTGGCAAAGCTCGAGCGAGCAAAGATCGGAAGAGCGTCGTGTAGGGAAAGAGTGTTCAGAGCCGTGTA
>CAZTQJ010000196.1:0-3266 GCA_964615615.1 uncultured Acidimicrobiaceae bacterium | reverse complement strand
GACGTGGTTTTCTACTCCCCCATTGTCTTCACGCCTCAAGAGGGCAAGGCCATTACCAAGCTCTACCTAGAAGCGGCAAGTCATGCACTTTCTGGCGAAGCTGCTGGGCAGCTCGGCGACTCCAAGGACAGCAAAGGTTTTCGCTACACCAAACAAATCCTCGACGGCGATTGCGCAGTGCTCGAATTCGAAACCACCGTCGATGGGAAATACGCCAATGGCGTTGACATCATCCGCTGCAATGAGGCCGGTCAGATTATTGAGTTCAGAGTTATGTTCCGTCCTCTTCAGGCCGTCAACGCCGTTCATGCGCAGATGGCAGCCATCTTGGAGAGGATGCAGACCAAGCCTTAAGGTCGAGGTGCGAGCACAAAGAGTTCTTGCGCCTTGCGACGAACACGCCAACCCTCAAATCGAAAATTCTTAATTGCTTCAAGGCCGTCGGACAGAATGGCTCTCGCCAATTGCCCTTTGACAGCCTTGGCTCCATGGCCTGCGGCGGCTTTGCCGTCGGTAGCCAAAAACCGAACATGCACTACTTCGCAAGAGGTTTCGAGTTCCTCGAAATCAAAGGCTGCAGCGTGTTCTCCTGGCAAGAGGTTAACCAGGGTGGAACCCGCGAATTCCTCACAAAGTATCGAAGTCAAACTTTGGCGCCAGAACGAACTCAATTTGCCTAGCTCAGGCAATGACACAGACATCTTCAGGCGATAGTCAGCGATGAGATCATCTGCGGAACTCAAGCCGTAGAGGGCGGAAGGTACAAGAATGCGTCCCCGTGCATCATCAGCCAAAGATGCAGGGTCGAGGTTGGACCAGACAACACCGTTATAGCGCTGCCACGCTGGCATTTTTGCAGCACCTGCTTGAGGAAGGTCGATGGTGGCCTGGAGGGCACGTTCAAGCAAGGGGCCTCGCACACCGAGCAGGGCTGAAAGCCGATCTTTCTCGAGATGCGCAACTGCGAAACTGAGTGCTTGCACTACTTCAATCCGCTGCATCTTTAGCTGCTTTGAGAAACTCGCTCGACCCTTGCCCCCCTTTCCCCCTTCCGCCTTACCTTCAGATGGTGGCAAGAGTAAGAAAGGCGCGACACTCATTACTCTGGAGAATAGGGCTTTTTCATTGCCTTCTGACGATACGCAGATGCCCAATCTAAGGTGGCAGCATGGAAGCTCTCCCAAATAGCCGTGAGCGTATCCTCAGCGCGGCAATTCAGGAGCTCGAAGAACGAGGCGAAGCCGGCCTTCGCATAGCAAGCATTTCTAGGCTCGCCGATGCCAGCGTGGCTTCCATCTACCACTTCTTTGCGAACCGTGAAGGCTTGGTTCAGGCAGCCCAGTCTCATCGTTACGCGCAAACGCTTTGGTCGGGCGCTGAGGAATTCGAAAACAATGCGATGGCATGCAAAAGCCGAGAAGAATTTGAACTGGTTATTGAATCTGGTTTAAGGGCTATCTACAGCCCTGAACGCGCTCCCTATCGCTGGACGCGCATCAACGTTCTCGGATCGGCATGGGCTCGCAAAGATCTTCTCCAGGGAGTCAAGGAGAGCACCAACATCTGGGCTCAATTCCTCTGCAAGATCTTGACCGAAATGCAGAAGCGAGGCTTCTGTTCTCAACGCTTTGATCCCATGGTCATCGCTTGGTGGTACTCAGGGACACTCATTGGACGCCTCGAAGCAGAGGCCCTCCAACCAGATATTTCCATGGATGAATACAACGCCATTTCCATAGCTGCGGTCATGCAAGTAATTTTTGGCGATTAGCTAGGCCGCCTGCCTTCGAAAAGACTCTCGCAAGTTTCCGCGGGGGAAAATGCTGCGTCCTTGAGATCGGTTGTTCAGCCGGATTGGGGAAGTTTTCGCTGGAGTTCAGCAAGCATGGCCACCGCTGAGCCATCACGGCCTGAATCCGATGGCAATTCGCCGTCAACAATCAAGCTGTTGATCATCGGAATGATGACGGACTCCACAACAGCGGTCATCCTTAGCGCACTCACGACGGCCTTCAGTTGCCCAACTGCACGAGTCCCGCCGGAGACTCCGCCATAGGAAACAAAGCCGACGGGCTTGTCCTTCCATTCGACGTGCAAATAATCCAGAGCGTTTTTGAGTACCGCGGGATAACCGTGGTTGTACTCGGGGGTGATCAACACAAGCGCATCGCTTGAGGTCACGGCCGCCGACCAGGCTTTGGTGTGGTCATGTTCGTAACTCGCAAGCATGGGATGTTTGGGCTCATTGAATAGCGGGAGATTGAATTCGGCGAGGTCGGCAATAGAGCCTTCGAAGCGGCCATCGTCCTCGACGATTTGTGCAAGCCAGGCAGCTACCGCTGGACTTAAGCGCCCAGGCCTCGTAGATCCCAACACCATCAGCAATTTTGGCTTGGCCATGAATTATTAGCTCCTCGTTTCGGCACTGCTCAGCGAGGCCAGCCTAACCACCCAAACTTATGATGCCGCGTGCTCAATCGTCGCAAGTAGCAATGAAGACCGTGATAGGGCTGGACAGGCAGTGGCAAGGCTCACCGTTGGAGCTCGCAAGAATGCCAGCAATTCGGTATCAAAAATTCGCGAGAAACTCGCTGTTGCTTTAGCCGCTCCAAGGATTGCACCGGCATGGTCCGCACCGTGCAGTTTTAGCAAGCACCGAGTTGCGTGCAATGCCCCAAATACTTGCTCGCTGGACGCAAAAGGAACAATCGGGTCAGCATCGCCATGGATTAACAACAACGGCGGCCCATGCGTCACCGGACTGAAGTCCAATGGATCAGGAGCTGCTGCAAGCACGCGAGTGATCCTTTTATCCAACTTTGCCGGGTCATAGCCCAGGCTCAACGCGACATCGGCGCCATCGGAATGTCCAAATGCCGTAACGGATTGCCAGTCGATCCAAGGTGACCAATGGCTAGATTGCAATGCATTCAGCACGGCGCTCACGTCTTGCGCTTCATGGACAAGATCACCACGATCAAGGCCGTTACCTTGCTCCGGATCCTCAAGAGGAAAGGACGGGGCGGCTACCACAAAGCCGCCACGGACAAGCACATCAATAATTCTCGCGTAGGTCTTTGGTGAGCTGTTGTAACCATGAATGAATACCAGCAGCGGATGAATACCCGATCCGCGTGGGAGCCTGAGCGTGACCGGGAGTGTTCGCTGAGAAGATAAAACCATCCCACCGGAGATGGTGGGCTTAGCTTCACGGACGATCAGCCTGGCTTGGCGCAGCTTTGGCGCTTGCAGAATCGAGTTTGCCG
>CAZTQJ010000195.1:0-3275 GCA_964615615.1 uncultured Acidimicrobiaceae bacterium | reverse complement strand
GATAGCTTCAGGTGACTGGAGTTCAGACGTGTGCTCTTCCGATCTCTTTGGGGACATCACCCCTGTGACCAATGCGGCTCGCTTGCTGGTGTGTGCTCAGATGATTCTTGATCTCGTGGTGATTGGTGCCGTTGTCCGCTTGCTCTTCGGTGCCGCCCGACACGGAGCCAGTCGAGGGCAGGCAGCTCAAGAGGATTAAGCGCTGAATGCCTTAAAGCGAGTCTTGCTGGCGGGCACGGACACTAAACACTGAGCTGTATCCGGAGAAGGCCTGGTTTTGTCCAGAGGCACTGCGAGCATCGCCGCAATAGTGGATGCGATAATCCCCCGCTTTGGTTTCAGAGGGAATATCCCAAGAGATGTCAATTCTTGAACGCCTGGTCTTTAAGCGTTTCCAATGAATCTTGGTGGACCAATCGCCGTCATCGTGAACCCGCAGCCACTCTCCGTCGATGAGGCGCTGCACTTCGAGAAAACTACCTCCACGGTGCAAATCGTTACTGAGATGTGCGCCGACGAAGCTCACCTGAATGCTGTCACCTGCGTCATAGGGACCCTGGAGATCCTCCAAGACCTCTCCGAAGGCATGTTGTGCGAAGGCTTTATCAACCCATGACCCAGCTTGCTTGCTGCGTGGCTGAACCCTCGGAGGCTGCACACGCTTTGCTACTGGGTCCCCGGCAATGCCGTCTCTGAGTTCACTGGCCAGACGCACCGCGGTCTGCTGGAGGGCTGCAAGTTCCCAGCGTCCAAAGAGCGTGCTTGCACCTTCGTAGCGCTGCGCGTCGTATTCCTCAGGTGTGGTGACGTAGTGGATGTAGCCATTTGCATATCCAGCCACGATGACATCCTTGAGTTCTAGGCCTAGCTCGCTGGCAACACTGCGGCGCAGTCTTAGGCCGGCCGTAATGGTGACCTCACCGGGGATACCAATGAGGACAAGCGGTCCAAAGCGTAGGAGCTGCACGGGTACCCGTTGGGCCACTAAGGGCCGCAACTTGCTCAACCACGCCCCGGAGATGACGATGCCCTTCGGGGCCTGAGAGTCCCTCAGGCGCTTCGAGAGGCGGTAGATGAGCTGCTTGGAGGGCCAGTCCCAGAAACGATTCGGACCCTCCTTGAAGGCTTTGAAGGCTGGACCATCAACGCTCGCCCCGGCAAAGGATGCTGCCCCACTGGCTGGGCCACTGGTGCGATGGCTGATTCCATCTTCGGTGAATGTGGCGTCGACGGTGACATCCGAGAGATCTACGTAGGTGGCGGCACAGGCGAGCGGCCCTGAGATCTCCACAGCCTGGCCTTCGGAGAGGCGACGAGCTGCTTCGTAGATCCTCGTCCCAAGGATGCGCGTGTTATCGAATTCATCCCTGCCTGGACCCTGGCCTGGGGCTCCTCCGAGATTAGGAGACATGTCCCCCGCATTGGATTGGGCAAAGGCGGCCACAAAGGATGGAGATCTTGGTGCGTCGCTGAGATAGTCGACCCCGTTTTCCAAGCGTTCCCAGGCGTAGGATGCATAGCCACGATTATCAGAACTAATGAGCCGGTTGCGATTGGTCATCGAAGTGCAGTGTGATCCAAACCAATTGATCGCTCCGACCGCCTGTCCGTCTCGCAAAATCTCCAGCAGCGTGCTTTGGCTGTCGATCGTCCCGGGGAAGAAGGACCGGTCCTCCTCGCTATTGCGGGCGAACGCGATAGGCGATCTGTTGATGCTGGCGTTATGTAACTCGCCGTGGGCTAGGCGTATCTGTGATGGCGCGAAATCAGATTCCGCCCTGGCCACGGCCTCCAAGATCCCGTCAATGATGGACCTGAAGGTTTTTGGACGGAAGCCTCTGGTATTGGAGTTGTAGAGCTGGTGATGGGAATAGCCACCTGGAGCACAGTGCGTATGGGTAGCGGTGAGCATGGTGTTTTCTAGTCCGTAGCGATCTCCATAGAGCGCCTGCAATTCAGCCAGCGCGCTTTGGTGAATGCTCTCGAGCAGTAGCGGAATCTCATTGACGACCAGAAGGATGCGCGGAGCCTCAAAGGACTCGGCGAAAATAAAGGCCCGTGAGCGTTGGCGTAAATGAATACCGGCACTCTGTTGGTCAGCCATGCCGTAGCCGAGCATGCCGCAGTCAGCCGCCTCGCCCGTGATGTCAGAAATACCCCGGCCAACGTAGAAGGCCATTTCAGGCAATTCCTTGACCGATCGGCGCAATCAACTGCGCCGCCTGGCTCATGGCAGCGGTGACCTCGAGAAGCAGCTGGCTGCCGCGTTGGTCATCCATTAGGCAAGGCTAATCAGCCCTCAGGCCATCAGCTTGCCACGAGAAAATAATGGTGTCGGAGGGGGGAAGAGAGTCCGTGAGAACGGGAAGCTTCCCGTTCCGGTCTCTCTGGTGCATGTCTGCTTCCTCCATGTTGATAATGGTTCGGACTGGTGCGCCGATCGCACCGGTCTCGCCCTATGGACCTCCGGCAAGTTCGTAGACGACGACCTGTGAGCCAGATGGCGCATACAGCACGACCGGCAGGCGGGTGCAGTTTGTAGAGGCATCTCCGAGGACCGCTGTCCCTGAGGGCGACATCAGGCGCTCTGTGATGACCGGGAGACTGAGGACACCAGCGGCCGACTCGTTGGACCGCGAGCCGACGGCACCTGGTCGGCCGCTCAGTTCGAGGACTTCTCGATCTAGGGCCTACTTCGCCTTGGTCGAGACCTCTATAGACGCGGGGCTGACGCCAGCGCCGTTGACGGCCCGGATGACGAAGTAGTACTTCGTTCCCGACTTCAGCGAGCTTGCCGTGTAGGTGAGCGACGTCACCAGGGACGCATTCACCGGTGTCGCTACCTCGTGACCAGCCTTCGTCCCCTTGTAGATCTGGTAGCCGGTAATGGCGTTCCCACCATCGGAACTCGGCAGGCTCCAACGGAGCGTGATCTTCTTCTTGCCGGCGGTGGCTTTCGGAGATCTCGGCGAGTTGGGTACCGTCCGAGGAACCAGGCTCACGGAACCCGAGGCTTCGCCCGATCCCAGGCCACTCACGGCCGTGACGGTGACCGAGTAGGTAGCGCCATTGGTTAGGCCGTTCAGGGTGGCCGAGTTCGTCGATGCGTCGTAGAGCGCGACGGTCGAAGACGAGCCAACGGTGGTGACGAGCCGGTAAAAGAGGATTGCTGCGTCACCGGCAGCCGGCGTGCTCCAGGTCAGCTGCGCAGACCCATCGGCCACCGAAGACGTGGTGATGCTTGGGGCGGCTGGCAGCTGGGCCACGGGTGTGAG
>CAZTQJ010000194.1:0-3277 GCA_964615615.1 uncultured Acidimicrobiaceae bacterium | reverse complement strand
TCTGCTCAGGGCTGAGTCGAATGCCTTGGTAGACGACCTCGAAACCGGCATCTCTTGCCGCAACGGCGATCTGCTCAGCACCATTGGAGTGACCATCGAGGCCGGGCTTTGCCACGAGCAACTTCGGAGTTGCACCGGTCTCTTCGCGCATGGCCTTGGTTCGCGCGACCACTCCAGCGAGCTCTGCACCACGTTGGCCAACGCCACCAGAAACTCCCGTGGGTGCGCGGTATTCGCCAAAGACCTCACGAAGTGCCTGGGCCCACTCTCCGGTCGTGCCACCGGCATGAGCGAGTGCAATGGAGGGCAACATGATGTTGTCTTCGGGATTATCGCTGGCAGCAACGCGCTTGAGCTCAGCAAGGGCCGTGTTCACGGCAGCCTCGTCACGAGCAGCACGCCAAGCGGCGAGCTCTTCGATGGCCTGAGTCTCCACTAAGGGGTCCACCTTCAAGATGGCTTCGATGTCGGTGTTTGAGGTGAGTGGTGAGTCAGCAGTTTCGGTAAAGGCGTTTACGCCGATGACCGTTTGCGTGCCGGCCTCAATGCGGCCAACGCGCTCGGCTTGGCTACGTACCAAGCGACGCTTGAGTTCGTCGATGGCGCCAAAGGCTCCACCTTCGCTGAGCACGTCATCGAGCTCAGCGGTGGCTGCTGCCTTCATTTCGGCAACCTTGGCCTCCATAACGTGGCTGCCACGGAAGAGGTCTTCATATTCAAGGAGGTCTGTCTCAAAGGCGAGAATCTGTTGAATGCGAAGGCTCCACTGCTGATCCCAGGGCCGAGGTAGTCCTAGGGCTTCGTTCCAAGCTGGCAGTTGGAGTGCGCGTGCTCTGGCGTCCTTGGAGAGGGTGACGCCCAAGGCCTCGAGCACGATGCGCGGGACATTGTTTTCTGGCTGCTGCTCGGTGAGGCCGAGGGAGTTGACCTGAACGCCGTAGCGGAAGCGGCGTAATTTTTCATCGGTGACTCCGTAGCGCTTGAGGCAGATCTCGTCCCAGAGTTCAGTGAAGGCGCGCATCTTGGCGGTCTCTTCGACAAAGCGCATACCCGCGTTCACAAAGAAGCTGATGCGGCCCACTACAGCGGGGAGTTCTGAAGCATCAAGTTTTCCTGAATCACGGACCCCATCAAGAACACCAATGGCGGTTGCCAGGGCGTAGGCGATCTCTTGGGTGGGAGTGGCTCCTGCCTCTTGGAGGTGGTAGCTGCAGACATTGATGGGGTTCCACTTAGGAACGTGACGCACCGTATAGGAGACCATGTCCACGATGAGGCGAAGACTGGGCTGAGGTCCGTAGATGTAGGTACCGCGAGAGAGGTATTCCTTGACGATGTCATTTTGGGTCGTGCCTTGGA
Source organism: uncultured Acidimicrobiaceae bacterium (assembly GCA_964615615.1). GTDB lineage: Bacteria > Actinomycetota > Acidimicrobiia > Acidimicrobiales > RAAP-2 > CAZTQJ01. Next base: position 1,918 of record CAZTQJ010000194.1, on the reverse strand, counting down.
GGACCTTGGGGTCAACGCCGTGGTTCTCGGCATTGGCGATGTAGAGCGCGAGCAACCAGGCAGCCGTGGCATTGATGGTCATCGAGGTATTCATGTCACCGACAGGAATCTGATCGAGGAGCTGGTCCATGTGGCCGAGGTGGGCTACGGGGACGCCGACCTTGCCCACTTCACCCGAAGCCTCAGGAGCGTCGGGGTCATAACCCGTTTGGGTGGGTAGATCGAAGGCAATGGAGAGGCCGGTCTGACCCTTGGACAGGTTGGTCCTATAGAGCTCGTTGGATTTCTTGGCCGTGGAGTGTCCTGAATAGGTACGCATTACCCACGGCTTGTCCCGCTTGGGTCCCTCGTTAGTAGGCATGAAGCATCCCTCCTCGCATAAGCATTACTCCACCATTCTGCCGTCTGAGACGCTTAGGCGTCTCAGGGGCCTACTTCTTGGCGTAGTCGTAGAAGCCTGAGCCTGATTTGCGGCCCAACTGGCCTGCGGTCACCATGCGGCGAAGCAGGGGAACGGCTGCGTAGTTGGGGTCAGCAAACTCGGTGTAGAGCGCGTCGAGGATGGACAGCGAGGTGTCTAGGCCGACGAGGTCCAGCAGGGCAAAGGGGCCCATGGGGAAGCCGCAGCCACCCTTCATGGCGGCGTCGATGCCCTCGCGGTTGGCTACGCCACCTTCGAGGAGACGAATGGCGTTGTTGAGGTAGGGGAAGAGCAGGGCGTTGACAATGAAGCCAGCCTGGTCCTTGACCTCTACGGGGTCCTTGCCGCACTTGGCCGCAAACTCGGTCACCGCAGCGATGGTCTCATCGGAGGCGGTGATGGGACGAACAATCTCCACGAGGGCCATGGCGGGGGCGGGGTTGAAGAAGTGCACGCCGCAGACGAGCTCGGGACGCTTGGTGACCATGGCCATTTCCACCACCGGAAGGGTGGAGGTGTTGGTGGCGATAATGGCGCCGGCCTTAACAATGCCGTCGAGCTCGGCGAAGAGGGCCTTCTTGACGTCGAGGTCTTCGACCACAGATTCAATGACGAGGTCGCAGTCGGCGAGGGCGCTCAATTCGGTGCTGGCACTGACGCGGCCGGCAATCTCATCGGCAACTGCTTGCTCTAGGCGACCCTTGTCGACCTGGCGGGCGAGGGACTTCGCAAGTCCTGCCACCATGGCGTCAGCTGATGCCTGTGAGCGGCTCCGCAGCACGACCTGGTGACCGGCCGCAGCCGCCACCTCAGCAATACCCGAACCCATAATTCCTGAACCGATGATTCCAACGCGTGAGATAGTCATGGCCGCTAAAGATAGCCCACCCAGCGAGATGCCTCCCTCGCCGGGCCCTAAAGCCGTGCCACGATGAAGCTATGGAGCAAAAGCGTGGAATCGTCGTAGGGGCTGGAGGCACAGAAGCCAGTGCCCTGACGCCCGGCTTGCTCCAAGCGCTGATGGCTAGCGGTCTGGCCTCCACGGCCTTGGTATTACCCACTGCCGCGGCCTATGAGCAGCCCGAAGTTGCTGCTCTCAGCGTGGCCCACTGGCTAGGGGAGGCGGACTGCGCGCCTGAGGCCCTCATGGTCACCAAGCATGCCGAGGCCAATGATGCGGCCATGGTGGCCCGGGTCAGCGAGCATCAGCTCGTGGTGATCTGCTCGGGAGCAGCCCTACATCTGCGCCAGGTGCTCTTGCACTCGGCCCTTCTTGAAGCATTGAAGGGACTCTTGGATCGCGGTGGCCTCATCCTTGGTATTGGTTCAGGTGCCCATGTGCTCTCTGATCCGATGTTCGATGAACGCGGGGGTGCGCTCACTATTGGTGGCGGACTTTGCCCCGTGCTCTTAGCAACGGCTCCCGACCAAGACGACTACGACTCGACCTTTGCACGAACGGTTTCTTTGGCACCCATGGATGTTGATCTTGCGGTG
>CAZTQJ010000193.1:0-3319 GCA_964615615.1 uncultured Acidimicrobiaceae bacterium | reverse complement strand
AGGTCTTCGTTGCCTTGATCGAGGGCAGCCTTAGCCTGATCTTGGAGCTTGGCGGCCTGAGCCTGTTGCTTTTCCGCTTCAAGCTCCAGGCGCTTGCGCTGGGTGGCTACATCGGCCAGTGCCCTGCGAAGCTCGACCACTTGGTCCTGCATCTGCTTGTAGCCAAGATCAAGGGTGTCCCTAGGGTCTTCGGCGGCATCAAGTGCCTTATTTGCTTTTGATCGAAAGAGATCCATGGTTCGCTTGATGACACCGGCCACTGAGGTCCTCCTAGGTATGTGAACTCTCCTCAGCATAGGAGCCAGAGGCCGTCGCAAGCCTGAGCATGGAATATCTTCCTGAGTGGGTATCGTGGAGCGCCATGGCAGAACAGCGCAGCATCCTCTCCTTTCACGCTCACCCGGATGATGAGGCCTCCAAAGGGGCCGCCTCAGTGGCCCGCTACGGCGCTGATGGCGTGCGGACCATTCTGGTCTGCTGCACCGGTGGGGAAGAAGGAGATATTGCCAACCCGGCGGTAGATCGCCCGGAAATCCGCGAACGCCTGGGTGAAGTCCGCATGGAGGAGCTGAGCCGTTCAGCCTCGGTGATTGGCTTTGATGAAGTGGTGCTGCTCGGCCATAGGGACTCAGGGATGGATGGCGACGAGGCGAATAAGCATCCCGAGGCTTTCGCTGCCCAGGATCTTTCGGCGGTGGTTGAGGAGTTTGTGGCCCTGATTCGCCAATATCGCCCGCAGGTCATTTTGAGTTACCCCGACACCAAGGGCGACTACCCCCATCCCGATCATCTCCGCGTCCACGAAGCCTCACTCTTGGCCTTCGAAGTGGCCGGCGATGCAGCCTATGGCCCAGAGCTCGGAGAGCCCTTCCAGCCCTCAAAGCTCTACTACTCGCGCTTCCCTGTGGAATTTGTTGCGGCCATGCACGCGAGGCATGTGGAACTCGGCCTTGATTCACCCTACGAAGAGCGCTGGCTTGAGCGCCTCGATCGCATCCAGGCCGCTACGACAGCTATTGACGTTGAAGGATGGATGGGTGTTCGCGATGCTGCGCTACTCGCTCATGCCACACAGATTGATCCGACGTCAAAGTTTTGGTTTGCCCTGGACGAAGCAGAACGCCACAGCATTCATCCCGTCGAATACTTCGACCTCGCTTTGACTATCTTGCCCCGCGTCGAAGGCATTGAGCGCGACCTCTTCGCGGGTATTGCCTAGGCGCGAGGGGACATCAGACTGCGCCAGCCCACCAGGCTGGCTCCAGCTGACTCAACCAGGGAGGCAAGGCTTTGGCCTTGAGCGATGAAGGCTGCTGTTGCAGCCCGCTGCTCCACATCGGAGAACAAGGCTTTGGTCTCGGGCGTGTTGAGCGCTGGGTGAAGAATCACTTCAGTGCTTCCTGGTGCAAGATTGGCGAGGATTTTGGGGAAGTCCACGGCTGGATTTGCCGTTCTGACCGTTGCCTGCGTGATCGCTATGCCTTCAGCTTCGGCAAGTTGACGGGCGGGGAATCCGATGGAGGCCTCTTCTTGCCCATCGAGGAGCCTCAAGGGAAGACTGAATTCACTGGCGAGGGTGAGCACGATGTCGAAGAACTCGGGACGAAGCAGCAGCGAGCCGTCGTGGACACTCAGGTGACTCACGCGTATGCCCCAGATGGTCGCCCGCTCGACTTGGGCACGACATTCGCGCGCTACTTCATCGAGGTCGGCATGCTCAAGTAGGTCAGTGGGATCAGCGGGGAAGCCGCCATCTCCACCGAGCAAGCTCGGTGACTGCGTGATGGGTCCGAAGCGATAGTTGGGATTGGCTGAGGTCAGGGTGAGATGCACGCCAATGTCCTGATCGGCGTAGCGTGAGGCGAATTCTCGAGCCCAAGGTGCGGGGACCATGAGTGAAGCGCTCGTGATTCCCCCGGCAGCCAGGCCATTGCTAATGGCTGCATTATTTCCATGGGCGTAGCCAAGGTCATCGGCGGTGATGATGAGCTGTGGCTTCGGGCTCATGGATTAGGCCTGCTCGTCCTGCAGCTTGGCGTCCTGTTCACTAGCTTCTTTGGCAATACGCACACGGTGGGCGTCGAGTTTGGCGCTTAGTTCACCGTCATGGGTTCCCAGAATGCGGACGGCCAAGAGTGCTGCGTTTACGGAGCCATCGACGGCAACGGTGGCTACGGGGACGCCCTTTGGCATCTGCACGATGGAGAGCAGGGAGTCCAAGCCATCGAGATTTCGCAGGGACACGGGAACCCCAATGACGGGCAGGGAGGTGACGGAGGCAAGCATGCCTGGCAGGTGAGCTGCACCACCAGCGCCGGCGATGATGACCTTGAGGCCACGACCAGCAGCCTCGAGGCCGTAGTTGAGCATGGCTTCGGGCATGCGGTGAGCGGAGACTACGTGGATCTCATAGTCCACGCTGAACTCGCGGAGGGTGGAAGCGGCGAGCTCCATAACCCCGAGGTCAGAAGACGAACCCATCACGATGCCAACCTTTGGGCTTCCTGCGGTCATGGCTGAACTCCTTTCCTCTGAGTCCCGAGTGCACTTGAAGCCTGCCACGCGCGCTCGAGGACCTCGTGTCTTTCACTTCCCAGGGTGGTTACGTGACCGAGTTTGCGCCCTGGACGCGCTGCTTTGCCGTAGAGGTGAAGATGCGCTCCGCTAATGGCTAAGGCCTCGTGGAGGCGATCGCGAGGGTCGCTGCCATCCTCGGGGCCGAGGAGATTGACCATCGCAACCGCCGCTGCGGTCATCTCAGAACTCCCGAGGCTGAGTCCGAGAACAGCGCGGAGGTGATTTTCAAACTGTGAAGTCACGGCCCCTTCTATGGTCCAGTGGCCGGTGTTATGGGGTCGCATGGCAAGTTCGTTCACGAGGAGCCCATCTTCGGTTTCAAAAAGCTCCACGGCCATGACGCCAACGAGTCCGAGTGCATGGGCAATCTCAGCGGCAATCCGACCTGCGTGCTCGCGCAGTGCATCGGGGAGATCACCCGGTGCCTCCACCTGCTGGCACATGCCGTCGATCTGCACGGTTTCGACGGTCGGCCAAGTCACCAAACTGCCATCCATGCCTCGCACCACCAGGGCGGCGAGTTCTCGTTTGATGGCCACGCGCTCTTCGAGCAAGACGGTGATCTTCTCCTCATGGAGCTCATCGATGATCTGGCGCAGTTCATCGAGGCTTTCGGGCATGAAGACGCCGCGGCCGTCATAGCCACCGGTGGCGGCCTTTGCGACGAGGGCTAATCCCACCATGCTGGCGAAGTCTTCGGCCAAGGAGAAGTCCTGTCCGGGCTCCAACACGAGGAAGCGTG
>CAZTQJ010000192.1:0-3345 GCA_964615615.1 uncultured Acidimicrobiaceae bacterium | reverse complement strand
GCCAGCGCATGCTCTTCCAAGGGAAAGCTCAAAACATCCGTCGGGCCTTCGAGCTGAAGATATTCGAGATGGAGCGCTGCGATGTCGTCTTCGGAGACAAAGGCGAGGTTGACTTCGAGGGCGGCAACCGCACCTTGAGCTTCAAGAACTTTACGAATCAAGCCAGCCCAGAGCTTGAGATCAAGTTTCCCGAGTTCTTGATCATTGTTCACCAGGACCTCAATGCTCATGATGACGCTCGACTTCGCTAGCTTCATGGCGTTCGTAGGCCTCAACAATGTCCGCAACGATGCGGTGTCGCACGACGTCGGTGCGGTTCATGTGCACAAAGGCCACAGACTCAATACCACCAAGGAGTTCTTCGATGCCCGTCAGGCCAGAACGACGGCCCCCGAGGTCGACCTGCGAAGCATCACCGGTCACTACACAGGTGGAACCAAAACCAATCCTCGTCAAAAACATCTTCATCTGCTCAGGGGTGGTGTTCTGGGCTTCATCCAAAATAATGAAGGCGTTGTTCAGGGTGCGGCCACGCATAAAGGCGAGAGGTGCGACTTCAATGGCACCGCGTTCAATCATCTTGGCCGCACCTTCGGCCTCCACCATCTCAAACAATGCGTCGTAAAGAGGCCGGAGATAGGGATCGACCTTGGCCATCAGGTCACCGGGAAGAAAGCCCAAACGCTCACCAGCTTCAACGGCGGGACGAGTAAGAATGATTCTTTGCACCTCACGGCTTTGCAGTGCCCTCACGGCCTGAGCAACGGCCAGATAGGACTTGCCCGTGCCTGCGGGGCCAAGGCCAAAGGTGATGGTGTTCGCAGAGATGGCATCGGTGTAACGCTTTTGACCAGCGGTCTTGGGCCGCACACTGCGGCCCTTGGCGCCGCGTACGACGGTTTGCGTTAGCACTTCTGAAGGGCGCACATCGGCAATCACCATCTGGATCATGCGATCGATCACCGTGGCGTCAATAGCTTGGCCAGCTTGAACCATGATCACTAATTCATCAAAGAGTTGCGTGATCTGACTGGCATGAGGACCAGTGGCGACAATGCGATTGCCAACGACACTGATCTCGTCAGCGGAGAAGGCACCTTCAATCTGACGAAGTACTGAGTCATGTGTGCCAAGGACCTTGGCGAGCAAATGGTTGTGAGGGACCACGGTCTCAGCCTTCGAGGAGTTCTCTGGCACCGGGCTGAGCGTCATCCTGGAGGCCAACTCATGACCTGGCCGGCTAAGACGTGCAGGTGAAGGTGAGGCACGGAATTCAGGGCATCGGGACCGACGTTCATGACCAAACGGTATCCGCGGAGTTCTGGATCCGCACCATTGGCTGAAGCCACTTCGCGCGCCAAGATCATCATTGCCGCGAGCACTTCACCATCGCCCGCTTCTAGCGTGGCGGCATTCGTGATGTGGCGACGAGGTACGACCAGGACGTGAAATGGCGCAGCGGGAGCCACATCGTGAAAGGCGATGCAGAGCTCATTTTCGCCAGCGTGGCGTGAGGGAATGTCCCCAGCGACGATGCTGCAGAAGAGACAGTCCGTTTGCACTTCAGCCATGACTAAGCGCTAAGTCCTGCGCCGCGTGCGGCCGAGGTCAACCATGATGCCGCAACAATGGCTGCTGTTTCCGTGCGCAATACCGTCGACGAGAGACCAACTGCAGGGAACTGCTCGATCTCTCCAGGGGCGAAGCCACCCTCAGGGCCAACGACAATGCAGCCAAAGGAGCCGCTGGGCTCTCCGGCCCCAATATCGGCAACGACAACAGGGCCGAAGGGCTCGAGTTCGTCAAGCGCATAGGGACCCACGATCTCGGGGATGCTCAAGCGACGCGACTGGCTAGACGCTGCCCGCGCAATACGGGAGAAGCGTGCAATGGCCTTGGGTGCACGATCAGGACCGAAGCGAACCACGCTGCGTTCGGTCTCGAGTATCACGATGCGATCCACACCCAACTCTGTCACCTTGGCGACCGCAAGTTCAGCACGCTCGCCTTTAGGAAGTGCAATGGCGACCGTGAGTGCATTGCGCTCTTCGGGGGCTTCGTGACGTGAGCCCGCTGGCTCCAGCGTGAAGGCAAGCGGGTCGGTGACGTGAAAGCGCTGCCAGGCGCCCGTCCTATCTACCGCGCAAAGTTCTTCACCCGCGCGCAGGCGCAGCACCCTCGCGAGGTGATGGCGGTCATCGGGGTCCACGTTGACATTGTTGAGGTCATAGACAAAGACCTGGGCTGCACAGCTGGCACGTTCACGTAGTTCCATATTCATCCTGTCACTCACGAGAGGGCCGATCTGATTTTTTTCAAGAGGCCGGGTGCGCGAACCTCTTCATCAATGGCTTCGCCACGCGCCGCTGCGAGATCACGAAGGATCTGTCGCTCAGCATCCGTGAGTTCTGTGGGCGTAGCAACCTGAAGATGCACAAAAAGATCGCCACGACCGCGGCCACGGCCTGGCAGATGGGGAACACCCTCACCGCGGAGGCGAATGATGGTTCCGCTTTGGGTCCCTGCTTCAACGCCAACTTCGGCAAGGCCGTCAAGGGTTTCAATTTCCAAGGTCGCACCTAGAGCGGCTTGAGTGACCGCGAGTTCTAAGGCCATGTGCACATGCTCACCCTGACGTTCAAAGCGCTCATCGGCTTCGACGCGAAGGTGCACATAGAGCGAACCCTGGGGGCCGCCGCGTGGGCCCGCTGCGCCTTGACCAGAGAGGTGCAGGGTGGAACCCTCGTCGACACCGGCGGGCACATCAACATGCATGGTCACCGTGTCATTGACGCGGCCTTCGCCGCCGCAATTCTTGCAAGGATTCGTGAGGGTCTCACCCCAGCCTCCGCAGCCAGGGCAGGCCGTGGTGGTCACCATTTGTCCGAGTATCGATTGGCGCACTCTGCGAACCTCGCCATGACCCTTGCACTCGCCGCAGGTCGTCGCAGCAGATCCGGCTTCAGAACCAAGGCCTGAACAGCTTGAGCAACTCGTGGGCATCTGCACCACCAGTTCCTTGGAGGCTCCAAAGATCGCCTCTTTGAAACTCAAGGTCATGGCAATCTGGACATCCTGACCTGCCATGGGACCACGGGGACGGCCTTGGCGGCCCATTGAACTGCCAAAAAATGAACCAAAAAGGTCGGCTAAGTCTTCGGGGAAGCCAAAGGGAGAGCCTCCGCCTCCCGCACCTTGGAGGCCATCAATCCCGAACTGGTCGTAGCGAGCGCGCTTCTCGGGATCCGAAAGTACTTCGTAGGCCAGAGAAATTTCCTTGAAGCGAGCTTCAGCGGCGGGATAGATCGGAAGAGCACACGTCTGAACTCCAGTCACCTGAAGCTA
>CAZTQJ010000191.1:0-3347 GCA_964615615.1 uncultured Acidimicrobiaceae bacterium | reverse complement strand
TCCCAATGGATCCATCCTGCTTACGCAGTTCGTCCATGGCGGCATAGGTCACATTCCAGGTGCCGACCACATTGGTATCAAAGAGGCGACGGAAGAGTTCGGGTGAAAGCGCATCTAGATCGTGATGAGGGATCACCTCGGTGGTGCCGGCGTTATTCACGAGGGCATCCAAGCGGCCATGGCTTGCGATGCAGTGCTCTACGAGAGCCTTGGCTTGATCTTCATCGGAGACATCGGCTTGACAGTAACTGGCGCGACCAAGTTCCTTCGCCAGTGCTTCCCCCTCGGTGACTGAATGCGCGGAATTAATCACCACCGTTGCGCCAGCTTCAACGAGTTGTCGTGCACAAGAAGCGCCTATGCCCGAAGAGGAGCCCGTGATGAGCACCACCTTGCCTGTCCAATGAGCCTTAGCCATGACGTAAGCGGCGAATTCCGAAAACGGCCTCAAACTGCTGATGAGCATCAAGGACAATGAGGTCATTACCCGAACGCAGTGCATCAGGAGGCGAAGTCATGGGCTCTATGGCCAAGCCATTTCTCCTATGGATGGGGGTATAGGCAACGAGGTAGCGAAAGGATCCATCGACCCAAATCTCCGTGCCTTCACCCGTGTCGGGATTAATCACGGCTGCCGAGGCGTGACCAAGGGCGTCACGCTCGAGTTCGGTGTAGGCAAGGTCGAGTTGGCTGGGACCCAAGGCTCGGGTTGTGCGAAAGTCGAACTCGGTTCCGGCCACGGGTCGACGGTCTCCCGTCGGCAAGAGCCTTTCGTCAAGGTTGAGCTTCTGGCCCGCAGCAATACGAATATGCGCAAGGTCAATCGAAGCTGTTCCAGCCGTCAGATAGGGATGAAAGCCCAAGGAGAGTGGAGCCGAAACGCTTCCGGTGTTCGTGGCAAAGGTGGTGACCACCAAACCATCGCGACCAAGCCGGTATTCGACGTTCAACAATAAGGAGAAGGGGTAAGCCGGCGTAGGCCTGATCTGACAAGCGAGCGTTACGCGATTGAGCGCATGAGCTTCCAGTGTCCACGGCACCCAACGCACCAGGCCGTGAATGGCATTGTTGCGTTCGGCTTCATTGAGCGCAGCCGTCCCGACAGAAGCTTCAAAGCGATAGATGCCATCTCCGAGGCGACCGGCCCAAGGGGCGAGGACTTGGCCAGCGGCTTCGTCAGGCCACTCATCGGGCCCAGGACCCGAGATCAGGGGCTCATCGTCGTAGGCAAGAGCCCAGAGGGTGGCGCCAACTTCAGCAATGACGGCGGAGTAGGGACCGTGATCGATCCGCCAGGTCTTTCCACTTGCCTGTGATGCCTGGGTTGCCATGTCCCCTCCTTGCCTTCCACTCTCCCACCGATAGGCTGGGAAGGTGCGCATTTTGATCACCAACGACGACGGAGTCCGGGCCCCCGGTATTGAAGCCCTGGCAATTGCCGTGGGAAAATGGGCGCAAGAAGCCGGCCACGAGGTCTTCGTGGTTGCTCCCTTGGAGAACATGTCCGGAGCCTCAGCCGCCGTTGGCGACGTCTATTCCATGGAAGAACTGGCCTATGAACGCCACGAGATTGCCGGAGCCCCCATGGTTGAGGCTTACGGCCTCGCCGCAGCCCCAGCCCTCTGCGTCATCACGGCTGTCAGAGGCGGCTTTGGGCCCCCTCCCGAGCTCGTGCTCTCGGGCATCAACCTTGGCGTCAACGTTGGCCGCTCTGTCCTGCACTCAGGAACCGTGGGTGCTGTACTCACCGCAGCCCAATTAGGCCTCAGCGGCCTGGCCGTCTCCCTGCAGGCCACCAATGGCTATCCCTTTGCCACGGCAGCTGATGCGGCCGTGGCCCTGCTTCCCGCGCTCTTGGGCGCTCCTGGGCTCAGTACCTGGAACCTCAATGTTCCCGCAGTCAGCCCAGCAGAGCTCAAGGGCATCCGCAGTGGGCGCATCTCCACGGCCGGAATCATCAAAGATGCTGGGCTGCCCGGCCACCCCAGCCCCAGCGAGGGCAGGGGCTCGATTTCCCTGCGCCTCGGCAGTGCAGTCCCCAGTTTGGGTGACACCTCTGATGAAGCAGCCGATGATGACGGTGCCATCGTGGCCTCTGGCTATGCCTCGTTAACCGCCGTGAGGGGCGTTGCCGAGAATCTCGATGCCGGCGCCCAAAAGGCCGTCGAAGAGGCCATGACCCATTTTTCCGGGCTTTTTGGGGCTTAAACGGCCCTGCTAGGGCCTCCACGGGGCTCGACTAACATGGTTGTAGTTCACCGGTCCCGGCGCTAGACGCTGCGAGACCCTCACGCCCCGCAAAGGAGCAACACCGCCACATCCCTCAGGGGAGCCAACCCGTCTTCACCTCGTATGGACTCAAGTCCATGGGTCGTCCGCCCTTCCCGGCATCGACCTGCGAGCAGCATGAACACAGACGGAACTCCCAGGAAAGCCAGAACAGCCGGGCAGATGCCTGGTTGCCATGACCACACCAACTGAGGAGTTACCGGTGCGTACCCCTAAAGCTTTACCTTTGACGATTCTTGCCAGCATTCTGCTGGGTTCAGGGATTTCCCAATTCAGTGCTGGAGCTTCTAGCCCCAGCCCAAGCAGCCAAAACGCGGGCTTTCTCATCGCCGGCTCAACCCTGGCCAAAAGCCTGCCCGCCACGGCTCCCCTTGCCAAGATTGCAGGCCGAAAGTCCTCGCGACTCAGCCCGGCACAACGCCTTGCGCGCTACAGCCAGGCGGTCCATGCAGCCCAACTACGCAACGACCAATTGGTCAAAGCAGCCATGGCTGGCCCCAATGTCGCGCCCTTGAGGCCTGCGCCACAAAGCCTCGCTAGGGCCATGGCTGAGCTGCGCCAGTGCGAATCAAGTGGGAACTACGCCGATAACACCGGCAACGGTTACTACGGCGCTTATCAATTCGATCTGGGGACCTGGAGAGGCCTCGGCCTCAGCGGTCTTCCCTCGTCGGCCGCTCCCGAAGTGCAAGATCGTGCTGCAGCCACGCTGCAAAGTCAGCGAGGCTGGTCGCCCTGGCCGGCCTGCTCGGCTCATCTCGGCCTTTAGTCGTCTGAGCCAGGGCGTCGGCGCTGCTGTTTACGCTCTGCTTGCTCACGCTTGGCCTTGAGCCTTTTTCTCGATGCTGAAACCGGCGGTCGTGTCTTCCTCCTCACCGCAGGAGGCACGATCGCCGTGGCCAGCTTGCCCGCCAAACGATCAAAGGCCTTGGCTTTATTCGTGGCCTGCGAGCGAGATTCTGAGGCCGTGACCCGAAGTTGAGGACCCAGGGCTGCCAAGATCCTCGCCCGCAGATCGGAAGAGCACACGTCTGAACTCCAGTCACCTGAAGCTATCT
>CAZTQJ010000190.1:0-3391 GCA_964615615.1 uncultured Acidimicrobiaceae bacterium | reverse complement strand
GGCCAGAACCAAAGATTCATGACCGCTCCATAAAACATGCAGGCGATCGCGGTATAGATCGCCAGCATGATCCTTGAGGTCTTTGCGAATTTGGCAAACATGCCAGCGCCCGCACCCAGCCATGCGGCGGCCAGCATCTGAAAGGGGAGCCAAGGCCCAATGCCTCCGGTGAAGAATGCGGAAACCAGCAAGGTCAATGCACCGAGCGCAAAGCCAAAGCCTGAGCCAAAGACCGCTCCCGCCACGACCAGTAAGAAAAAAACCGGCTCGATACCAGCTACGCCGGGACTAGGTATACGCAGGGCTGCACCGCAAGCTGCAAGTAAGCCGAGGAGGGCGAGCGAACGGCCGTCGATGGCGTGCTGGCTGAGCTCAGTTGCCAAAAGCAATAGCGAGAGTGGGACGAGGAGAGCCATCAACCAAGGCGCCAAGTCGGCCTGCCCCTGTCCTGAACTTAGGAGGGGATAAAGCAAGGCGGAGATACCCAAGAGCGAAACTAAAAGACCCACCATGACGGGACGCTTCATGGCTCAGTCCTCAAATGCTCGAGTGCCGCGACTACTTCATCAACGGTCAGCCAGGCATCGGGATAAAAGACCTTTCCAACCTGCGTCGTCGACGATGGACTCTGTGCCAAAACCGCTCGGGTTTGTCCCTCAGCGACGACCTCACCTTCGGCGAGCACCACCGTCCTATCGGCGATTTGAGCAACCAGTTCGACGTCATGCGTAGCCACCAGAATTCCGCAGCCTTGATCACGCAGACGCGCTAAGACCTTGGCAAGGTGTCGCTTGGCTTCGTAATCGAGTCCACGGGTTGGCTCATCAAGGGCAATCAAGTCTGGCTGTGGACCAAGCACAACTGCAAGCGCCAGCACAAGGCGTTGACCTTCGGAGAGATCTCGCGGATGGGCCTCGAGCTCAATTCCTTCGAGGAGTTGACCCAACAACTGCGAGGTGCTTCCTGCTGCCAAGCCGTGCTCAAGGTCAGCACTAGAGCATTCTTCCTCCACGGTCGAGGCGTAGAGCAGAGTCGTAGGGTTTTGAGGAACGAGACCAACAGCTCCTATGCGCTCTCGTGCTTTCATGGCTGTTGGTTCAAGGCCGGCCACCGAAACCGCTCCTGAACTTGGCGACTTCAATCCAGCCAAGAGCGCTAGTAAGGAGGACTTCCCAGCGCCATTGCGTCCCATGAGGGCAACAATCTCACCGGCACCGACGCTGAGATTCACGCCCCTGAGCGCCTGCAGGGAGCCGTAGTGAAGGCGGACATTTTCTACCCTGGCTACGAACTTGCTCGGCTTAGTCGCTTCCTCCGGAGGAAGTTTGCCCACAAGTTCGGCTCGCTCGAGCCCGCTCGCACGCCGACCTTCGCGCACCGTAAGCGGGATGCGACTCCACTTAAGTTTGCGCGCAAGTTCAGTGAGCGGAGGAGAAACGCGCGGGTCAAGGGTGATTTCGCTGGGCAAGGCGACGCGCAGGCTCGCATCCTCGGGGTGAATAACACCGATGCGATCAGCAATAGGAAGGACACGGTCGAGGCGATGTTCAGCAAGGACAACCGTGATCCCGAGATCATGAACGAGGCGAGAGATCGCCGCGAGGACTTCCTCTGCGGCCATGGGATCGAGTGCTGAAGTTGGTTCGTCGAGCACGAGGACTGGCGGGGCCGCGGTGAGCACTGCTCCTATGGCAACGCGCTGGCGCTCCCCTAGTGAAAGCGTCGTCAGCGGTCGGTGGCGCAGGCGATGGAGGTCGAGGAGGTCAAGGACTTCCTCGACACGGCGCCTCATGGTGCTTGGAGCAAAACCGAGATTCTCCATGACGTAAGCGAGTTCGTCTTCCACGCGCTCGGTCACAAAACTTGCGGTGGGGTCTTGGCCGACGTAACCAACGAGATCCGCAAAGGACTCGGGGCCATACTGAGCGGTGCTTCGGCCATGGACACTGACGCTGCCTTCGAGTATCCCACCGCTAAACCTCGGGACGAGACCATTAATCGCCCGCAGCAGGGTGGACTTACCCGAACCGGTGGGCCCCGCCAGAACAAAACACTCGCCTTCGCAGATCTCCAGAGAGAGGTCGCGCACAATGGGAGACGAGGGATCGTAAGCAATGGAGACGCGATCAAAAATAATCATCGGGCACTCCCTACATATTCTTCGATGGGCAATCGGCGCTCACCCATGGCACTAGGTAGTGGGCTCCAGAGCAGCGCGCTGAGACCCATCAACATCGACGCGAAACAAAGCCAACTCACTGCTGGCATGGTCCAGGTGTAGGGATTCCAAGCAAGCAAGTCCGGGGTGATGCTCTGCGCGATGAGCAGGCCCGCACTCACTCCAAGTCCAGAGATGAGCACCGCCCAAGAATTTCTCCCGAAGTGCAAAGGGCGATAGCGCGTCCGAAGTACCTTGCGTGACCCCCCCACCAATACAGCGGCAATAGCAGCGAAGCCAGTAACGATAAGACTGATGGCAAGCGCAAGAGGCAAGCTTGGATAGGCCAAGAGATAGGCGCCGGCCGTTGCTAGTCCGAGGCCGCTAAGTCCGAGCGTTAAGAAAGGCAAGCTCAAGCGATTCGATGCTGCCCCCGCAGCACCAAAACCACGCGAAACCATCGATGCAGACAAAGCGCTTGCAGAACGCAGGGAACCTTCGATCACGGGCACGAGCATGGCTCTCCATCCCGACAAACCACGTACCGGTCGGCCACGAAGGAGGCGCGCTTCTCGCTGCTCGCGGATCGCAAGCAGGAGTTCGGGCACAAAAGCTAAGGCCACGCTGACAGCTACGGAAAGCGAAGCCAAGGATTGAGGAAGAATCCTCATGAGATCTCGAGGACTCGCCAAGGCATTTGCCGCGCCAAAAGCAATCAAGGCAACGCCAAGTTTGCAGCCCGCAATCGCCGCAGCGATTAAGGCTTCAGCAGTGACCGGTCCGCCCAGGCTGACCCCCGCGGCCCAGGATGGCAGCTGGAGCTCAGGAAGGCTGAAGAGCACGTGCCCGGGAAGCCTCACACCAAAAATCACCTGGAAGGCGACGCGGATACCCACTACCCAGATGCCGATCATCAGAAAGCTCCCCAAGGCGGCAGAAACACCACCTTCACTTTGCCGAAGCAGACCTACCGTTGCCGCTACCAAACCCAGCCCAATGAGCACCAGAGGGTTGGAAGTAATCAGTGCCATCGAGGCAATGCAGGCCGCCCAAAGCCACCAAGCCAAGGGGTGAATTTGCTCATGGATCCGTAAGCGCATTACTTGCCCGACCGCCGTGCCCGCCAACGCACTGCGAGCGCAATGACGGCCGCAAGGAGTCCAAAGATGCTCACCAGAGAAAGATCGGAAGAGCACACGTCTGGACTCCAGTCACCTGAAGCTATCTCGTATG
>CAZTQJ010000189.1:0-3472 GCA_964615615.1 uncultured Acidimicrobiaceae bacterium | reverse complement strand
GGTGTAGATCTGCGTAGTTCCAATGGAAGCGTGGCCGAGGAGTTCTTGGACCACGCGGATGTCTGCTCCGTGGGCGAGCATGTGCGTCGCGCAGGAGTGACGCAATACGTGAGGACTTACCTTTGAACGAATTCCGGCACTCCTTGCTCGAGACGCCACGATGCGATCAATGCCCTGTCGGCTAATGCGCTGTCCGCGTTGATTAAGGAACAGCGCATCGGCATCACTGCGCCTTGCGAAGCGCTCAGGGACCATGTTGGGCCGTCCTCCCTCTGCTAGCCAACGAGAGAGAGCCTCTGTGGCTGCAGCCCCGACGGGTACGAGGCGTTCACGACTGCCCTTCCCCAATACGCGCAACAAGCCTTCTTGTCTCGCGAGGTCGGAAAGATTGAGCCCGACTAGCTCGGAAACTCGAGCACCTGTTCCATAGAGCAGTTCTAAGACGGCTCGGTCACGTCGAGCGATGGGATCTGAACCACTCACCCCATCGAGCAGATCTCCAACAGCTTTTTGGTCCAAAGCCTTCGGGAGTCGGCTACCGATCTTGATGACGGTGGCCTCATTGGCTGGATCCTTAGCCATGGCCCCCTCCTCCACCGCAAAGCGATAGAGGCCACGAATGGCAGAAGCCTGGCGAGCAACCGAGGATGCTGCGGCACCTGCGGCAAGGCGCTCGGCCACGAAGCGATCAATATCAGCCGTTGCCACCGATTGGAGGCTTTGATGATCGGCCAACCAGAGCGTGAAGGCCTCAAGGTCACGCCTATAGGCCTTCAGGGTGTTGTCACTGCGACCTCGCTCTGCTGAAAGAAAGTGGAGAAACTCCTCCACGAGGGGATCTGCTGATCCGAGTCGGCTCATCGCTCGAGATGGCGTAGCGCTAAGAGCGCGAGTTGTCTCGTCGTGGAGTCCATGGTCTCCGAGCTCGCGAGCAGATCATGGAGGTCCATTTCGACCACGCTTGAAAAGACTTCCTCGGCGCCAGTGAGCTCTCGCTCCACAGCACGGAGATGCTGTGCCAGGTAGAGATGGGTCACTTGGTCACAAAAGCCTGGACTGTTGAAACTCGAGCCGAGGTAGAGCAGTTCATCAGCCTCCACCCCGACCTCCTCACGCAGTTCTCGGCTGGCCGCAGCAGCGGCTTCCTCCCCCACTACATCAAGAATTCCTGCAGGGGCTTCAAGGATCCACTGCCCAATAGCGGGCCGCCACTGGCGTACGAGGATGGCCTTGGAGTCCTCGGTCAGCGCGAGCACCGCAACTGCTCCCGGATGGCGCACGATATCTCTATCGAAATTGCCTCCCGCAGGGTCCTGGAAAACGCCTAACTCAATGGAGAACACGTGGCCCTCAAAGGCGCGCTGTGAGGAGAGCTGTTGGAACTCCACTGCAACTGCGCTTAAGGAGCGCTGACGTCAATGAGGCGCGGCTCACGGCCTTCGGCGCGCGCACCTGAGGCCTCGAGGAGGCCAACAAAGAGAGGATGTGGCCGGTCTGGGCGGCTCTTGAACTCGGGGTGAGCTTGAGTGCCAACCCAAAACTCATGGTCTTCGAGTTCTACAAACTCGACCAATCT
Source organism: uncultured Acidimicrobiaceae bacterium (assembly GCA_964615615.1). Lineage (GTDB taxonomy): Bacteria > Actinomycetota > Acidimicrobiia > Acidimicrobiales > RAAP-2 > CAZTQJ01. The sequence goes on along the minus strand of CAZTQJ010000189.1, from coordinate 1,896 downwards.
GCCATCAGGCGAAAGCCCTGAGCAACGCAGCCCAGCTTCTTCGAGTTTGGCACGGTATCGAGCGTTCACCTCGTAGCGGTGACGGTGGCGCTCGGAGACCACTTCTGCCCCATAGAGGGCCGCAACCCGTGACCCCGCACTCAGCATGGCGGGGTAGGAGCCCAGACGCATGGTTCCACCCATATCAGTCACATCAGCCTGGTCGTCCATGAGGTCGATCACCGGGTGAGGCGACGTCGAATCAAATTCGGAGGAATTGGCGCGATCCAAGGCGGCGAGGTTCCTCGCAACATCAACGGTCATGACCTGCATTCCTAAACAAATCCCCAACAGAGGAATCGACTGCTCGCGACAGATCCGTGCAGTGGCGATCATGCCTTCGATGCCACGTTCTCCAAAGCCGCCAGGAATCACTACCCCATCGAGCTCGCGGAAACGCTCGACGCCAATGTGGTCGGGCACCTGTTCGGCGTCTATCCAGTCGAGCTCAACCCGAGCGCCACGATGGAAGCCAGCGTGGCGTATGGATTCCACGATGGAAAGGTAGGCGTCTGGCATGTAGACGTACTTCCCGACGACACCAATCTTCACGTGATCATTCGCCGAGCTCACCTTGTCCACCAGGGCCGTCCACTCAGTTAAATCAATGGGGTGCTCATCAAGACCAATACGCAAGGTGTCCATCACAATGGCGTCAAGGCCTTCGCCGTGAAGGACGAGGGGAATTTCGTAGATATTGCGTGCATCGACTGCGGACACGACGGCGTTGAATGGCACGTCACAGAGCAAGGAGATCTTGTGCTTAAGGCCGTCAGAAATAGGCTGATCACTGCGGCAAACGATAACGTCAGGCTGTATACCTCGGCTGCGCAACTCGGTTACTGAGTGCTGCGTTGGCTTGGTTTTTTGCTCACCTGAGGGAGCGAGATAGGGCACCAGGGTGAGGTGGACATAGCAAACATTGTCTCGACCTACATCACGGCTAAACTGACGGATGGCCTCAATGAAGGGGACAATCTCGATGTCGCCGACGGTTCCGCCAATCTCGACGATGACCACATCAACGTCATCATTAGCCAAGCGACGAATGCGGTCCTTGATTTCATCGGTGACGTGAGGGATGACCTGAACGGTTTTGCCTAGGTAGTCACCCCGACGTTCCTTCGCAATAACCGAGGAATAGATCGAGCCCGTCGTGGTGTTCGAATGACGCCCAAGACTTTCGTCGATGAAGCGCTCGTAATGGCCAAGGTCTAGGTCCGTCTCGCCGCCGTCATCAGTGACAAAGACTTCGCCGTGCTCGCCAGGGTTCATGGTTCCTGGGTCTACGTTGATGTAGGGATCGAGCTTCGACATGGTCACCCGAAGGCCGCGACTTTTGAGCAGTCGGCCTAGCGAGGAGGCGGTGAGACCCTTGCCGAGCGAACTCGATACGCCTCCCGTGACGAAGATGAACTTACTCATCGGCTTGCTTCCGTGAAAGGCGAGGTCTGCACGGAACCACATCCTAGGCGGAGGAATCGCTGTCGGTGGTGGAGGCTCGTCACCAGGCCTCAGAATCGATGAGCTCTTCGGCGTGGGCTCGGGCCGTCGAGGAGTCTGGAAAGCCCGAAAGCATCCTCGCCACTTCCTCTACGCGCTCTGGGCCGCTCACGACGTGCACCTTCGTAGTTCCTCCACCCGAGCGCGCCAAGACCACGTGCTGCGATGCAGCGGCAGCTACCTGAGCAAGGTGGGTCACCACAATGACCTGACGCTCTTTGGAGAGATCTTTCAGTGCCTGAGCGATGGCAAGGGCTGCTTGACCGCCTACCCCAGCATCGATCTCGTCGAAAATCACCGTCTCGGCCTGTGCGCCCACCGTGATCGCGATTGCGAGAAGAATCCCTGAGAGTT
>CAZTQJ010000188.1:0-3478 GCA_964615615.1 uncultured Acidimicrobiaceae bacterium | reverse complement strand
GCCTTATGAGCGAGGGAAAGGCATTAGTGGCGAGCGCAACGTGAGCAGCGGTGACACTGCCATAGGGCGTCACAACTTTCATCTTCGTTCCATCCTTTTTTAAGGATTCGGCTGGCGTGTGTTCGTAGATGCTTACCCCGAGGGCCCTACAGGCTCGCTCGAGGCCCCAGACGAGGCGCGCAGGATCAACGAGTGCGGTTCCCTGGGGGTCAAAAAGTCCACCAAGGTATGCGGGTGAATTAACCCGTTTTTGTACCTGTTCTTGATCGAGCAGTTCGACCTCATCGCCCATCTCTCTGCGGAGTTCAGCTTGTGCTTCGAGCTCGCTCAGTTGCCAAGGAGCAGTCGCAACATTGAGTTCACCAGTTCGCTCCCACGCACAGTCAATCCCGTAGCGCTTGATGGTGTCCTCTATGGCATTGAGGTTTTCATGGCCCAGTCTCTCCAAAGTGGCGAGTTCATCAGGAAACCTTCGGCGGCCGTTCTGAAAGCCGTGGGTTAACGAGGCACTGCAGAAGCCACCATTGCGACCTGATGCTCCGGCGCCGGCCACACTTTGCTCGAGAATAATGACGCTGCGATGTGGATCGCGCTCTTTGGCAATGAGGGCTGTCCAAAGGCCGGTGTAGCCAGCGCCCACAATGCAAAGGTCTGCTTGCTGTTCACCGATAAGCGCCGGTAGCGCTTCTGGCTTCAAGGGATCAGCATCCAGCCACCAAACTTCAGGCTGTGCTTCTGCAAGGGAATTCAGGTAATCAGACTCCGGCGGAGCCATAAGGGCCTTTCTGCTGATCGGGTCCAAACGCGAACCCGATGACCTCATCCTTACTACCGATTAAGACCTGCATAGGGCCTACCCCAAAACTTTGAGGGCCAAAAGCCTGGACCGTCGGCAAGGCGGCCAACATCACCAAAGGCATCCATGTGGTCGAAGCTGCAGGATTCCATGAAGATTGGTCCTATCTCGGTAAAGACCGCACCACCGGCATGTGCAGTGACAGCTTCAATGGATTCATAGGCTTCGTAGAGTCTCGCCGTGGACTCGTCTTCGTCGATGTACCAGTCGTAAATAAGCGTTCCGGGTTCTGCATTACTGATTTCGACAGCGCGCTCTACGGCTCCACGAAAGGTCTCCATATTTTTCACCGTGATCTGGAGAACGAAGCGAATTTCCTTGCTCTTGTCCATGGATTCCTCTCCTCTGCTGGCCAACCTGAGGACCCAGCCCTTAACGCTTTCGAGTGTAGGCCCCTCCACAGGAGGAAGGAGTTAGATCGAGAAATCCTCACCGGACCAGACACCTGTGGGCGAAGGGCGAATAGCGGAATCGGGGTGTGCGAGTCCTGCTGCGACTTCGAGCTCATCAACCCTGCGCAAGAGAGAGGCAAGGCTGAGACCAATCGGGTCAGGCATGGGAGCGCTGCTTGGCGCGTTGTCATCAGGTGAAGCAGGAGCAACTCGGCTGCGAGAGATCACTTGGCCAGGAATGCCGACTACGACTGAATCTGGGGGCACTGAGCTGATGACCACTGAATTTGCCCCAATACGGCTATCAGCGCCAATGGTGATGGGTCCAAGAACTTTCGCACCAGCACCGATCACAACTCTGTCTTGGATCGTGGGGTGGCGCTTGCCATGTTCGAGGCTGGTTCCACCGAGCGTTACGCCTTGGTAGATGGTGACCTCATCTCCCACGGTGACAGTCTCCCCAATGACCACGCCAGTGGCATGGTCAATGAACATGCCCAATCCAATAACTGCTCCTGGATGGATCTCCACGCTCGTGAGCATGCGACCAAACGCTGCCAGCACGCGTGCAAGGAATTTGGCCCGGTGAAGCCAAAGCCAGTGTGCGACTCGGTGAATCCAAATGGCATGGACGCCCGGATAGGTAATGGCGACTTCAAGCTTTGACCGGGCTGCTGGGTCTCTTGAAAGTACGGCTTCGAGATCCCGACTCATGGCAGTGAACATCAAGGGTCGCTTCAGTCGGCCAAGCCGGCGAAGAGTGCAGTGGAAAGGTAGCGCTCACCGAAGGAAGGAATGATGACGACAATCTGCTTTGCGGCGTTCTCCGGACGTGCGGCAACTTGCATGGCCGCTGCTAGGGCTGCACCTGAGGAAATTCCCACGAGCAGGCCCTCTTCGCGAGCTGCCCGGTGTGCAGTTGCGAAGGCCACTTCAGCGTCAATACCAATCACCTCATCGATGATGTTCATGTCGAGGATGTCGGGAACAAAACCGGCACCGATGCCCTGAATGGGGTGAGGACCCTTTTGGCCACCACCTAGCACTGGCGAGGCTGCAGGCTCCACGGCTATGACCTGAACCGAGGGCTTGCGTTCTTTCAGGAGCTCACCCACGCCAGTGATGGTTCCACCTGTGCCGACGCCGGCAATGAAAATATCAACTTGCCCATCAGTGTCGGCCCAAATCTCTTCAGCGGTGCTGCGCCGATGGACAGCGGGGTTCGCTGCGTTCTTGAATTGCTGAGGAATGAAATAACGCGAATCACTTGCCGCGAGTTCCTCTGCTTTAGCAATAGCGCCACCCATGCCATCGGGACCAGGTGTCAAGAAGAGTTCGGCTCCATAGGCGCGCAGGAGTGCGCGACGTTCCTTACTCATGGTCTCAGGCATGGTGAAGGCGCAGCGGTAGCCCCTGGCCGCAGCCACCATGGCGAGCGCGATTCCGGTGTTGCCACTGGTTGGCTCAAGGATGATGGTGTCGGGGCCGATGGCTCCCGCAGCTTCGGCGGCTTCGATCATGGCGAGTCCAATGCGATCCTTCACGCTGTGGGCAGGGTTGAAGAACTCGAGCTTGGCGAGAATTTCCGCGCCTGAGCCATTACTCAGTTTGCGAATACGGACGAGTGGTGTTCCCCCAATGAGTTGAGTGATGTCATCTGCAATACGTGCCATCTGGAGCTACCTTTCGCTGGCCTAGGCAAAGCAGTCTAATCCCGACTAGATAAGTCGGGAATTGGAAGCCCAGAATACGCTGATTGCTGGCCTTATCTGCTTATTCAACGCTCTTTGAGGCTCTACGGTCAGGGGGCAGCGCCAAGGATTTGATCCGTTGCCGCATCCGGCTCGCCATGGCAATAGCGCTCAATCGCGAGTTTGAAGACTTCATTTGAAGGGTCAACTCGGTAAAAGAGACTCATGGAAGATCGGAACTTCATGGCGTCAAGTTCACCAAAGATTTCTTCAAGAGTCCTCTCAGGGTTCGCGAGTACCGCCTCGCTAGCCTCGAGCAGGCGTGGTCCCAGGAGATCGTGCTGGAGATAGGCCCGCGCCTCATCTCTGGATGAGATGGAAAAGTATTGAGCTGTTTCACTCAGGCCTAAACCAGCAATTTGAGGAAACACAAACCAGATCCAGTGAGTCGCTTTCTTGCCATGGAGTAACTCAGAAAGTGCTCTCAGGTAAATATCGTCACGATCTTGGGCGGACACAAAACGCTGAAGATCGAAGCT
>CAZTQJ010000187.1:0-3482 GCA_964615615.1 uncultured Acidimicrobiaceae bacterium | reverse complement strand
CTTGGGGACCGTAGACTCTGAGATGTCCATACCAAAGTGCTCGTCAACTTCGCCGCTTGCCTTGAGTTCGATGAGGCGGTCCATGACACTTAGGCCCTCAAAGGCATCTCTGCCGTAGAAGACCCTTCCCTCGTAGGTGGTCCGGAGATCACGCTCTACATAACTGCGGGTGAGTGCGGCTCCGCCTAGGAGGATGGGGATATCAGATAGCCCTCGTTGGTTCAGTTCCTCGAGGTTCTCGCGCATGATCAAGGTGGACTTCACCAGGAGGCCACTCATGCCCAGGGCGTCGGCCTGATGAGTATTGACCGCAGCGATCATCTCGTCGATGCCGATCTTGATGCCTAGGTTGATGACTTGGTAGCCGTTATTGGTGAGGATGATGTCTACGAGGTTCTTGCCAATGTCATGAACATCCCCCTTCACGGTCGCGATGACCACCGTGCCCTTGCCCCCTTGGTCGCTCTTTTCCATATGGGGTTCGAGGTAGGAGACTGCGGCCTTCATGGTCTCGGCTGACTGGAGCACGAAGGGGAGCTGCATCTCACCGCTGCCAAAGAGGTCGCCCACGATCTTCATGCCAGCGAGCAGGTAGTCGTTGACGAGCTCGAGTGGCCCAAGTCCATCACCCAAGGCCTCGTCGAGTTCGGCCTCGAGGCCGTTGCGGTCACCGTCGATGATGCGCTGGCTGAGGCGTTTGGTGACGGGCCATCCACTGCGGTCTTCGCCGGAAGCTGCAGTAGAAGCCTTCGCGTCAGCGGTGAGCTCAATGAGCTTCACGAGGGGGTCATAAGCCTCGCTTCGTCGGTCGTAGATGAGGTCGAGACAGGCTTCACGGATTGCCTCATCCACCTTGGCCAAGGGAACGATCTTGGAGGCGTGGACGATGGCGGCGTCGAGGCCGACGGCCATAGCCTCATGGAGGAATACAGAGTTCAGGGCCTGTCGGGCAGCAGGGTTGAGGCCAAAGGAGACATTGGAGAGACCCACAATGGTTGAGGCCCCGGGAAGCGTCTCTTTGATGCGTTTGATCCCCTCAAGGGTTTCGATCCCGTCACGGCGAGATTCCTCCATACCAGTAGAGAGCGGAAGCACCAAGGGGTCAATCAGCAGGTCTTCATAGCTCAATCCGTAGCGCTCGACGGCGAGGTCAGCGACGGCTTTCGCAGCCCTGGCCTTCCATTCAGCCGTTCTGGCTTGGCCTTCTTCGTCAATGCAGGTGACTACAACGGCGGCGCCAAATTCTCTGGCGAGGGAGAGAAAGCCATCGAGGCGGGTCCCTGCCGCAGAGCCTTCTTCAAGGTTTACCGAGTTCAGCAGTGCCCGGCCGCCTATCCACCGCAAGGCCGTTTCGGCAACTTTTGATTCCGTGGTGTCCACCATGATGGGCACTGAAGCTTGGGTCGCGAATTGTGAAACGAGCATTTCCATATCAGCGACGCCGTCGGCGCCGGTGTAGTCCACGCAGAGGTCGAGAACCTGCGCGCCTTCACGCACCTGCTCTTTAGCCATGCCGACGCAGGTGTCTACGTCACCTTCGAGCATGGCTTCGCGGAATTTCTTGGAACCGTTGGCATTGGTTCGCTCTCCAACAATCAAGAAGGAGTTTTCCTGGGCGAAGGTGACTTCAGAATAGATAGAGGCAGCGCTGGGTTCGAGCACAGGCATTCGGTTCTTTTTGGCCAGTGGGCGGATGCGCTCCACTACGGCTGCCAAGTGGGCAGGAGAGGTTCCACAGCAACCTCCAACGACATCTACGCCCCACTCAGAAACGAAACGAGCCAGGTGGTCAGCGAGGCCTTCGGGGGTTAGGTCATAGTGCATAGCCCCATCGACAACTGAGGGAAGTCCAGCATTGGGCAAGACGGAGATAGGCATGGGGGCGTGTTCGCTGAGGTGGCGAATTGCTTCTCCCATTTCTACGGGTCCGGTGGCGCAATTGAGGCCAATCACATCGACCTGCATGGCTGCCAGAGCCGAGAGGGCAGCCTGGATCTCGGTGCCAGGAAGCATTCGTCCCGTCAGCTCGATTGTCACCTGAACCTGTATGGGCAACTGAAGGCCACGCTCAGCCATGGCCATGCGCGAACCATTGATTGCGGCCTTGGCTCCTAGGAGGTCAAACATGGTCTCAATGAGGAGGAGATCCACGCCACCGTCAATGAGCCCACCAGCCTGTTCTGCATAGCTGTCGCGCAGGGTCGCATAGGGAATTTGGCCGAGGGTGGGAAACTTCGTGCCGGGACCCATGGAGCCCGCGACGAAGCGTGGCCACTCTGGGGTGGAATAGGCATCGGCGGCCCGGCGAGCGAGTTCAGCACTCGTACGCGAGAGCTCATAGGCCCTGTCCTCGAGCTGATATTCAGCCAAGACCAGGGAGAAAGAGCCAAAGGAGTCCGATTCCACCACATCGACGCCAACTTCTAGAAATTCTCGGTGGAGACCCTCGATGACGTCTGGCCTCGTGGAGACCAAAACTTCGTTGCAGCCTTCAAGATCAGGGCCTCCAAAGTCTTCCGCAGTGAGATCCTTCATCTGGAGGTTGGTGCCTAGGGCCCCGTCGAAAATAAGGACGCGATCACGAATAGCCGACAGGTAAGGCGAGTCGCCAGGCTTGAGTCGCCCCAGGGGTCGGTTGATCTGCTCCATAAGTACCTAAGGCTAGCAATAGCCCTAGGAATTCTGGCGAGGGCCAGCCGGCGCTTGGCCGTTAGCATCTGAGGGGTGAAGATCTATACGCGAGCTGGAGATGATGGTACGACAGGGCTCCTCTATGGAGGCCGAGTTCGTAAGGACGCAGGCCCCATTGAGGTCAATGGGGCCGTTGATGAGGCCCAGGCCTTCTTGGGGGCCGCCAGGGCGGAAGCCGGCGTAGATCACCCCCTTGCCGAGACGATCTTGGGTCTTGAGCGCGATCTCTGGGTCTTAATGGCCGAGGTCGCCACCTCGCCGGAGAATCGCTCGAAGCTCACCCCGGGAGCCTCCATGGTCACCGATGACATGGTTACTGCTCTTGAATCTGCCATCGACGCCATCATGGCGGTCACGCAGATGCCGACCGAATTTGTTGTGCCTGGCGAAAACCGCCTTGCCGCCACTCTCGATGTAGCCAGGACGGTAGTAAGGCGCGCCGAACGTCTCGCCGTCACGGCTGGTTTGGAGAGTTCGCTGGTAGTCGCCTACCTCAATCGGCTTTCTGATCTTTGTTGGGCCATGGCTCGCAGCGCTGCTGGAGCCTCCACCCCTGTGCGTTCATTGGGAAAGCGCAGCTGATGCCCCTTTCCCTGAGTCTGCGCTTAGCTAATGAACTTGCGGCAGACGTCGAGATCATCGCGGTCCCTCACCAGGGCGCTGATGCGCCTCAGCCCATGGCTCATCTCAGCTCAGCAGCGATCGCACTGGACTCCGCGCAGGCTCGCTTCGCTGCTTTTGAAGATCGGAAGAGCGTCGTGTAGGGAAAGAGTGTTCAGAGCAGTGTAGAT
>CAZTQJ010000186.1:0-3486 GCA_964615615.1 uncultured Acidimicrobiaceae bacterium | reverse complement strand
GTTCAACTAAAAAGCGCTCGGTGAGCGCTTGGATCTCCGTGAGCCCCGTATCGCGACCGATGGGCTTTGCGCCAGCAAGACAGAGTTTGATGCCGTTGTACTGCGCGGGATTATGCGAGGCGGTGAACATGGCCCCAGGTGCGTCGAGTGCGCCAGCGGCATAGTAGAGAAAGTCCGTGGAGGCCATCCCGAGGTCCACAACCGCGGTTCCTGCGCTACGAGCGCCCTGCGCAAAGGCCTCAACCAAGGAAGGGCCAGATGGGCGCATGTCTCGGGCGATCAGGATTCTCTCTACGCCAGCAAAGGTGGCTACGGCTGAACCGATGGCCCGGCAGAGCTCTTCATCAATCTGGCTGGGATAAATACCTCTGATGTCGTAGGCCTTGAAGACCAAGTCTGTGCGTGCCACCCCTTCATCCTAGTTCCAAAGGCCTAGAAAGATCGGCGAAGGTCCGATTGCCCTCAGGGAAATCTCAAGCTTCGCCTCGGAGCGCTGGCCTTGGCTCCGCTACGATTAGACCATGCCAGTGCCATCGCGTTTAGCCCCCCTTTCCTTCCTCGTCCTTGGGGCAATAGCGCTGACGGCTTGCTCAAGTCCTGAGGCAAAACCCGTGGACCACGGCGCTGCGGCAAAGCGGCTCGCCATTGCGGTCACCAAGAGTGGCATCCAAGGATCGGTACACGTCCTCGACGTCACCACCACCGTGGCGAGCACCAAGGGTGCCAAGCCTCAGGTAACCACCATGACCGCTGATCTCTCCACCAACGACGCGGCCGAGGCCATCAAGGGTTCAGATGGCTCCGTCACCGAGCTCATCCGCACAGGGAATCTGGCCTATATCCGCAGCACCGCGGGAGTCCTCACTAACGCTCTAGCCCTGACGCCAGCCGTGGCCAAAGCGAATGCGGGCAAGTGGATCGTGATTTCGAGCACCGACGGGCCCTTTCAGACCATCACGCAAGCTCTGTCCATCTCCTCCGAGGTTTCCCCTTACCTCCCAACTAAAGCCTCAGCCACTTTTGGCAAAGCTCGCAAGCTCAAGGGGACTAGCGTCAGCGTCCTTCCAATTTCCGGGCAATATGACTCGACCGGCATGAGCAACCCGATAACGGCAGCGGTTGCCACCTTTATCAACGTGAAATCTGGCCTGATTCAGGGGGGAACCATAGTGACTGGCTCCAAGGGAAGCGCTGAGCGCAAGTACGCCATCTTCACCAACTGGGGCAAGGCCATCCACATCACCGCGCCAAGTTCCGCAATCACCTACGCCACCCTCTATAAAGCATGAGCATCGGGCAAACCATTTGGTTCACCGGCCTCTCTGGTGCGGGCAAGACCACAACCGCAGTAGCGCTCGTCGGTGCCTTGACTTCGCAGCACCCAACATTGATGATCGATGGTGACGTCTTGCGCGCAGGCCTTAGTAGCGACCTCGGATTCTCCACGGATGACCGGGCTGAACAGGTCCGCCGCGCTGGAGAGGTCGCCATCATTGCAGCTCAGCAGGGCATCATCGCGGTGGTGAGCCTCGTCTCGCCAAATGCTGCTGCAAGAGATCTTGTGCGCAGACGACACGCTGAAGCGGGAATCTCCTTTGCAGAAATCTATGTCGCCACACCTCTCGAGGTCTGCATAGAGCGTGATCCCAAAAGCCTCTACGCCAGAGCGGCCCAGGGCTCCGTAGTGCAGATGACTGGCGTTTCAGACCCTTACGAAGTTCCCGCTGATCCCGATATAACAATTGAGACCCACAACTTCACCACGGCTCAAATTGTCGAGCAGCTTCGCGTTCAACTAAAACTGAACTAGCCAACTCCCGTAAAGGCGCCAACATAAACGGTGCCTTCGTGACCTGAAGAGGTCTTGAAGGCAAAGTTGTAGCGACCTGGGGTGCTGTAGGTGAAGCTCTCCCCTGTGGCAAGAAGCCCCGAGTCCTTTATTCCGCCGGTGAGAAAATGAATCTTTACTGGATGAGGCGAAAGATTTGTCCACGTAATGGTGTCGCCCTCTTTGGCAAGGAGGACGGACGGCAATACCCCGTCCCGTGTCACCACAATCTGCGTACCCGAGGACTGTCCGAGACCAGGCAGTGCTCCACCATTCTCCGTTGGAACGAGGTAACTCTTTCCGCCTACTACCAAGCTCGGCGTAGTAATGGGCGTGGCCGGCTTCGTACTTGATGTCGTAGTCGAACGATGGGGCCGGAGATGGTCTTCGGACTTTGAACAAGCTGCGGTCAGGGCCGCTAGGGGAACAAGCACGGCAAGGAGAAAGCTCGTGGAAGTTTTCACAGCGTTGCCGGGAGGAGTCGGTAGAGGTTGGAGAAGAGCACAAGCGCCACGGCAAGAACAATAGGCGTCGTCAACAGGTAAACCGTGATCAGCTGGCGATGTAGCCGCCTGTAGGCGGCAAAGGTCAAACCGAGTACTAGCGCCAGCATGATTCCCCAGACTAGGGAGGGCGTGAGGGCTGCGGGGTCACCGGCAAGACCCAGTTCGGCGTCACTCGGAGCAGTCTTCGCTCGCGTTGAAGCAGCCGGATCGCTAACGAGCTTGGACCGTGCATAGAGGATTCCTGCAGGCTTCACCGATGAGTCTGCAGTCACCAGAGTCAGCCATCGGCCCGGTAGCGGCGAGGCTGGACTGAGCTGTCCTGGCTTTGCATGCTTCACCGCCACTACCAGGTAGCGAAAATGACCCAGGCCAGTCGCAAGCAAAATCTGAGACCCTGGCTTCAGTGTCTCGATGTGCGAAAAGGGAGCTCCTGAAGTCGCCCTTCGGCCCAGGATGACCGCATTGCCGATCGTCCCAGGCCTTGCGGCCTGAGTGAGTACCCCTGGACCCTTCATGAGCTCCGTCGCCGTTGTGCCCTGAATAACCACTTGATGCAGCCCGAGCGATGGAATCCGAATCACTGCAGTCGGCGTTCCATCAATGGGGACCTTCCCCGACAGAGGTACCGCACCGGCAGGCGAAGTGAAGGTATTGAGCATTTCACGCTGAGCTCGCTGTTCTTGGAATCCGGTGAAGGCGTACACGTAGAGCACGAAGAGGATCGCGCAGCTGCCTAGGGTAATGAGTGGAAGCCCGATACGCGCTAGCCAAGAAGGTCGATCTTCGTCCACCATGCGTTCGCGCAGTGAGGCGACCATGCCTGTAAATTTTCCGGCTTGAGTTTCAAGATGATCGGGGGCATCCCTCACTACATAAGCACCATGCTCAGCGCCTTCACTTACTGCCTCTTCGGTCACTGAACTAGTCATCAAGGTCGCCATGGTCTAGATCGCCCAATGTTCCCCGAGCGGCGATGGCAGAAAGGCGGCTGCGCAAAGGTCGCCAGGCCAAGAAGAGCGAGCCCAGCAGTAGAGCGCTAATCCCGAGGGCCAGTGTTGAGGTGACTCCGCCAGCGCCATGAACCGCACTCAGCAGGACGGGCTTGTACAGAGGGCTCGATGATGGAACGGGACGGGGCTTTTGGGCACCACT
>CAZTQJ010000185.1:0-3487 GCA_964615615.1 uncultured Acidimicrobiaceae bacterium | reverse complement strand
TAGCTTCAGGTGACTGGAGTTCAGACGTGTGCTCTTCCGATCTCTCAGCGTTGCCGAGCTCGATCGCTTTGCCTTGATCGCTGTCGCTGACCGCAGTCACCTGAAAATTCTGAGCTCATTGGCTTCTGGGCGCTTCGCCGATCGCGTAGTCACCCTCAGATCCTTTGATCCAGCAACAAGTGGCGTCCAAGACCTCGCGGATCCCTATTACGAAGATGATGAGGCCTTCGCGACCTGTCTCAGGCAGATCGAAGCCAGTATTCCTCAGCTCATCGATAGCCTTTTGTAGGGGCTACTTGCTGAGCAGATCCCCTACGAGGCGATCGTCGTCAGCCAGGAGACTTGTCGCTAGCTCACGAACTACGACCTCAAGCTCGGGATTGTTCTCGATATCCCATCCTTCAAGCAGTTCGCGCAGTCCAGCCTCTCGCGCCCTATGGAGCTGCGCAGCAGCCTCTCGGCCAGCGGCTGAGAGGGAAAACTCTGGCTCCTCAAGAACAAGCCCTTCGGCTTCGAGTTCGCTAAAACCAGCAAGGACATGCTCGCTGGCAATCTTGAGATGTTGTTCGAGTTGCGCGCGGCTCATGCCCGGATTATCGGCAATGCGAAAGAGTAGCCAGCATGCCTGAGGCCCCAACTTGAGTTGTGCTCGCTCAGCAAGATTTGCGTAGAGACTGACGCGATTCTCTCTCGCCACGAGCCTGGTCAAGATCTGCTCAATGGTCTCCGACGAGCTCTTGGCTTCGGCTTGCGGCATCGCATCACTAACGCTTGATCCACCGGCCATGGTGCTGCGGAGTTTGTTCTCAGGGATCATCAGCGCGAGAAAGAAGGCGATAACGGCCATCGGTATGGACCAACGGAATACCGACTGCACGGTTGCCGCTACTGCATGACGCACCCCGTCGAGGGCCTCAGGGGAAAGATTCTTCATGGTCTGAGGATTGGTGGCTGAGTTCATGAAGCCGCTTTGATGCTCTAGGGGCAATCCTGGCAGGAAGTGGTGCAAATTGATCGGCAAGGCGGCCGTGAAGATGGCGCCAAACACGGCTGTGCCAAAGGAGCCACCGATTGATCTGAAAAAGGTCGCTCCCGAGGTGGCGACCCCTAGGTCTTCATAGGGCACCGAGTTCTGGACCACCAAGATCAGCACCTGCATCACCGCACCGAGACCGACGCCGAAGACGACCATATAGAGATCCATCTGCCATGCCGGAGTATCCACTCCGATCAAACTCATGAGAAAGAGGCCAAGGGTCATGAGTGCTGTTCCCACAATGGGAAAGGGTCGATAACGCCAACCCCGTGCAAGGACCTGCCCGGCAAACATGGAGGTGAGGAAATAGCCACCCATCAGCCAAATCAAGCGGAAGCCTGATTGCGTTGGAGAAACCTGCATAACGATCTGGAGAAAGAGCGGCATAAAGACCAAGGTGCCAAACATCGTGAGGCCGACAACGAAGCCCAGCCCACTCGAGAAAGCGAAGGCTCGATTAGTAAACAGATGCAGGGGAAATACTGGCTCGCGCGCTTGGCGTTCAACCGCTACGAAGGCAAGGAGCATGACCGCGCTGAATGCCCCAAGGCCGAAGCTCCACGGACTCGACCAAGGAAAGGAGCTTCCTCCCAAAGAGGTAAGCACTACCAAGGCGCTCACACCCGCGCTCAGCAAGCTAATTCCGAGGTAGTCAATGGTGTGACTCACCTTGCGCAAGCCGCCAGGAAGGACAACCGTGGTGATGGCGAGCGCTAAAACGCCAACGGGGAGATTAATGAAAAAGACCCATCGCCAGTTCCAATACTCCACGAAGAGGCCACCAATAAGGGGTCCAAGCACCGTGGCCACGCCAAAGACAATCGCAAAAAGCCCGACATAGCGCCCACGATCCCTGGGGGCAACGATGTCGCCAATGATGGCCTGAGCCCCCACGAGGAGGCCACCACCGCCGAGACCCTGAACAGCGCGAGAAGCAATGAGCTCACCCATGGAGTTCGACAGCCCCGCGAGGACAGAACCGAGCAAGAAAATGAGAATGGCAGCCTGAAAGAAGCGCTTGCGGCCGTAGAGGTCACCGAGCTTGCCCCAGAGAGGCACGGAGACCGTGGAGGTCAGGAGATAAGCCGTCACTACCCAGGAAAGGTGGGTGGCACCACCGAGGTCGCCAACAATGGTTGGCAATGCCGTAGAGACCACATTCTGATCCAAGGCAGAAAGAAACAGTCCGGCCATGAGCCCGGAAAAGACAAAGACCACACGGCGGCGATCGAGGGGGACGGGGACTTCACTCAACGGCTTGGCTCCAATTCGCTTATGGCATCAGCAACAACCGCTAGCGCCTCAAGGAGCTGAGCGGATCGCCCTGGGCCGAGTCGATCGATGGCGTGTTCAAGAGGTAAAAGACGACTGCTCACCAGCTGCTCAGCTTCGCGACGAAGTCCAGGCGCTACCGACAACAAGGTCCGTCGACCGTCTTCGGGATCCGTAGTTCGCAGCACCAAATCTGAGTCTGCAAGTTCCGTTGCCAGCGCGCTCGCCGTGGCTACTTTCACGCCGAGGCGCTCGGCGAGCTCACTGACTCCCACGGAAGCCTCAATGGCAATGATGGTGAAGGCTTCGAGATGGCGAGGCTTAATCAGTCCAGAGGCAAAGAGATGCTGGATGCGCCGCGGCAAGGCCAAACCCACTTGGGGAGCACGACGCAAGCGGACGAAGCCCAGCAGGAGCGAGGCGGCATCAACTTTGGTGACAGTCTGCATGGCAAGCAGACTAGCAAGATATGTTGATCATCTAACCATTTCCTCCAGGCTTGGGCCTTCGAGCGATAGGTTTCTAGCATGACAGAGAGCAAGCACCGAGAGGCGAAAAACCTCACGCTTGCAGAAATTATTGCCACCGAGCGCTTTAGTTCCCTGCTGCTAGCGCTCTCGGCCGTGGCGGCACTTCTCTGGGCCAGCCTCAGCCCCGAAAGCTACGCCAGCTTTTGGACTACAAGCTTCGCATCCACGGCCTCACTGGCGCACGGAATCTTTGCCACTGCAGGCGAGATGCTTGCCAATGGCTTCATGGTGATTTTCTTTTTCACCATTGGGCTCGAACTTGCCCGTGAACGCGCCACCAAAAATAGCGAGCACGGTCATGCGTCCCTTGCCGTTATCGCCGCAGTCGGTGGGATGCTGGGTGCAGCGACGCTCTACCTCCTGGTCATCCTTATCGCTAGAGGGAGTGGCATAGAACTGCGTGGCTGGCCCATACCCACCGCCACCGACGTGGCTTTTTCTCTTGGTGCGCTCGGACTTGCGGGGCGTTACCTGCCTTCGGGCCTGCGACCCTTCCTCCTCACGCTTGCGGTAGCCGATGATCTTTTAGCGGTGCTGCTCTTAGGCGTCGTGGGAACGCAGCATGGAGAGACGGCCTACTTGCTCCTTGCCCTCGTGCTCGCGCTTGCCCTCTTCTCACTCTCCCGCGTCGGTCTCCCCTGGCCTCTGG
>CAZTQJ010000184.1:0-3499 GCA_964615615.1 uncultured Acidimicrobiaceae bacterium | reverse complement strand
CACCCCAGTGGCAAAGCCCAGCCTCAGCGAGCGTTTCACCCGCCTGCTGGCGAATCCTGCAGCCTTAAAGCCCGCAGCTCCTGCTGATCCGAGCAATGAAGCAGAGCGCAAGGCCTTGATCAGATTCATTGATCCCTCCGAACGCCGCTACGGCTTCATCGCCGCTGGGCTCTCGCTGGTCATTGGCCTCTTCATCACCTTCTCGGTCCAACTGGGCATCCTGCCTTCAACCGCCGTACCAACAGGCAAGCCACCCGTTTGCAACAGCGGCTACGACCTCCAGATGGTCAGTGGCAAGGCCAGCTGTGTCTTAAACACTCACACGCCGGTGAACACCACGCAGTTGGTTTTCCTCCTCATCCTTTCGGCGGCCATTGGCTTCGCCGTCTATTCCAAGCGCCGATCCATCCTGGCCACCACCACCCTCTTAGCTGGCATGGCCTATGGCATCCTCGGCATCCCCTTCATCGCTCTCGGTGGTTGGCTCTTGGTTCGTGCCTGGAGAGTCCAACGCTTTGGAACAACGAGTGCTCGTGAAGCCGCCCAATCAGCCCGTCAACCCCGAGCCCAGCGCGAAGGTAGTCGCCGTAACTTTCGAGCCGCTAGGGCCGCTGAAGCGGCGTCATCGAGCAAAGTTGCTCCCCCTACGTCTTCGAAGCGCTACACCCCACCAAAGCCAACGGGCAAGCGCCCTAAGCCTCCAACGGCCTAACTCTTGAGTTCCCAGGGCCGCCTCGGCCTCGACTACTCCACCGCCTGGGCCCGCAGTCGGTCCATGACCTGGCTACGCAGCGTCATCTATCGCATCCTCACCCAGCCTGTCGTTGCCTTACTGGCTCCAGTAACGGTTCATAATCGCGAAGCTCTGAAGGACATCAAGGCTCCCGTCATCATTGTTTCCAATCACGAGAGCCACCTCGACACTGCTGTATTGATGCGAGCCCTCCCTGCGCGTTTCAGGCGCAAGCTTGTCGTTGGCGCTGCAGCGGATTACTTCTTTTCCAGCACGCGACGTTCACATCTTGCGGCTCTCGTAGTGGGAGCAATTCCCATCGAGAGACAGAAGGTCAATAGGCGCAGCGCCACCCTGGCCTTAGAGCTCCTCGCACAAGGTTGGAACCTCTTGCTCTTCCCCGAAGGTGGCCGCAGTCCTGATGGCCAGCTGCAGCCCTTCAAGGGAGGCGCTGCCTATCTCGGTGTCAAGGGCAATATTCCCGTGCAGGTTGCATTCTTGTCAGGAACAAGAGCGGTACTCCCTAAGAGCGGTCCAGGCACGAAATCCTCACGGCCTCATCGCCACAAGACCTCAGTGACCTTTGGACCCTTGCTTTCGCCAGGTGACTACAGCGATGCAAGGACTTTCGGCTCGGCCATCGAAGCCGCCGTGCATGAATTGGCTCAACAGCAAAGGACTTAAGCCGCTCACCTGTCTCGCCATGCAAAGCGAACTACCAGCGCTTTTTTAGAGTTTCAGGCTGAGGCTGAGCTTGCGCTCCTCGCGCAACAGCGCCGTACCATCCTCAATCTCGCCCTCAGCAAAGGCAGGGTTCACCATGCCCAGCAACTTGTCAGCCAAGACAGGATTTCTCGCTAAGACTGGCCCATGGAGATAAGTGCCGACAATCTGCTGAGTCCAGGCACCTTCGGTCCCATGGCTTCCCCCATTGCCAACACCACGAAGGACGCGACCCAAGGGCTTGAGATCCTCCCCCAAGCTCGTGCGTCCCGCATGGTTTTCAAAGCCCGATAGCCAACTTTGGCTCTCATCAAAGGCTGGGTCAATGGCGGCTGCGAGTTCTCCAACGCAGCGCTTCTCCCCGCCTCGTTCTGTCCTCATGTCGAGGAGGCCTAAGCCCGCTTGATGGACGCCATCGTGGGCAGGAAAGTACTCACCAAGGATCTGAAAGCCTGCACAGACTCCCAGCACTACTGCTCCATTGGCCAGCCTTGACGCCAGATCAGCGTGCTGGGCCAACCACAATGAGGCTGCGACCTGAGGACCATCTTCTCCCCCACCCAAGAGGTAGATGTCGGCATCAGGGACTGCGTCCCCACGGCTGACCGCAAACTCCGCGACTTCTATGCCACGCAGGCGCGCTCGCCTGGCCAAGACCATGGCATTGCCACCATCGCCATAGGTACCAAGGAGCTCGGGCAACAAGCTAGCTATCCTCAATGGGCTTCGCGCCTGATTCATAGCGAGCCTCCAGCGAGTTCA
Source organism: uncultured Acidimicrobiaceae bacterium (assembly GCA_964615615.1). Taxonomy (GTDB): domain Bacteria; phylum Actinomycetota; class Acidimicrobiia; order Acidimicrobiales; family RAAP-2; genus CAZTQJ01. Next base: position 1,281 of record CAZTQJ010000184.1, on the reverse strand, counting down.
TGAAAGGCGGTGTAGTTCCCGATGAACTCCACTGATGCCCCCAATGGCGCAATGGCTTCAAGAGCTAAGACAGGAGTCTTGGCGACTTCGTGCGCCACATCGGCATAGAAGAGCCGCACCGATAAGTCATGGCGCCTGTCTCCCGTGACAACAAGCTGCTTACCTCGCAGCAACTCAAAGGGAACGTCATAGATCCATGAAGGATCGGCGCCATCAGCGATGCGCGCATTGAGCGCAAGCACCAAAGGTCCTGAATGTAACGAACGCTCCGTTAACAGCGCAGCCCAACCCGCAGGGTTCTTAGCCAAGAGCAACTGCAGTTGGCGACCAGCCAGGGTAATGGTGGAAAACCGCCCCGCCACGGCCTGAAGGCTTTCCATGCCCTTGATGGATGTGGCGATGTCCATCCCCAGGGCTTTGGCTGCGCCAAGTGCCAAGGCGGCATTGCCCTGGTTAAAGCGTCCCGGTAGAGCGAGCTGCAGGCCAAAGTGTTTTCCCTCAAGGCTCAATCCTGAATCGCTTTCGTTAGCGCCAGATTCAAGCTCGATGGTGCAGGCTGGACGCAACTTGCCACAACTGCAAGACCAAGCTCCATCGTCAGCAAAGTTCATGAGGCCAGCACACCAGGGACAACTGCGGGCATCCTCACGCCAAGCCAGACCAGCACCCACCCAGATCACTGACTTAGCCTCACTGGCCGCCCAAGCCACGAGGGGATCATCGGCGTTGGCTACCACCGTGGCAGAGCTGAGATCCACCATGGCCTTCCAGCGTTCAGCCAGCATGCGCACTTCATTACTGCGATCGAGTTGGTCGCGAGAAAGATTTAAGAGCACGATGACGCCAGCTTGGGTGGCCTGAGCTACATGAGCGAGATAGGGCTCGTCAGTTTCTAAGACAATGACAGCATCGCCAGAAAGCTTCGTGAGGGCTGCAGCGTGGCCAGCTGGCATATTCGAGCCCGTCTCATTGCTGACAACCTTGCTGCCCGCTTCGCGCAAGGCAGCTGCCACGAGGGCCGTGCTGGTCGTCTTGCCATTGGTTCCCGATACCAAGACCACAGAGTGTCCATCGCTTCGCTTCGCCAAGAAGCGAGGATCAATCTTCAAGGCCACGCGACCGCCAGCAACCGTTCCCGAACCTTGACGCAAGATTCTCGATATGGCGTTCACTGACCTGGCCGCTAAGGCTGCGAACTGTGTGCGAAGCACCCTGATCAGGCCTCCCCGGGGCGTTGGCCGTCGGGCATGGTGCGCCGCAGGGCTTCTTTACTCTCAGGAA
>CAZTQJ010000183.1:0-3521 GCA_964615615.1 uncultured Acidimicrobiaceae bacterium | reverse complement strand
GATAGCTTCAGGTGACTGGAGTTCAGACGTGTGCTCTTCCGATCTGTGCCGCGTGGCCCGTGGAGGAAGGCTGGTGGCTTCGCTCTCGCCGCCTAGCGCGCATGCAGCTCCTGCTTGAGGGTGGAGTGGCAGTGCTGCTTGCCTACAGCGAGGGGCGTTGGAGCCTTGAAGGAATCTACGACTGATGGCTGCCTACGCCGAACTCCACTGTCATTCAAGTTTTAGCTTCCTTGACGGAGCCAGTGACCCCGAGGACCTGGTCATTGAGGCAGCTCGCCTTGGTCTTGAGGCTTTGGCTATTACCGATCACCATGGCCTCTACGCAGCAGTGCGCTTCGCTCAAGCCGCCGCACAAGTTGGTTTAGCCACGGTCTTTGGCGCTGAAGTGACCCTTGGAGGACCGAGATCACGAACGGGTATTGCTGATCCCGGAGGTGAACACCTGGTGATCTTGGCTAGAGGCAGCGAGGGCTATCGCCGGCTCTCCATGGCCTTGGCTGAAGCGCACCTTGCCTCGGGGACTAAGGGGCTCTACGAGATGAGTATTGAGAGCCTGGCTGAACAGGCCGGTGGTCATTGGCAGATTTTGACGGGCTGTAGGCGTGGGCCATTGAACCTCGCCCTTGAAAGCAAAGGACCACGCGCAGCGCGACGAGCGCTCGACCAACTCCTTGAACTCTTTGGTCCAGAGCGCGTGAGCGTAGAAATCTGGGATCACGCTGGCCCACTCGACAGCATCCGTAACGATGAGCTTGCCCTGCTCGCCCGCTCAACAGCTGCGGGACTCTTGGCGAGCAATAACGTCCACTACGCCACCAGTGCACAACACCGGCTCGCAGAACTCATGGCAGCAACGCGAGCCCAGCGCAGTCTTGATGAGATGCTCTCCTGGCTGCCTTCCCATGCCCAGGCCTATCTTCGTGGGCCAGACGAGCAGGCACGCCGCTTTTCTCGCTGGCCCGGATCACTCGAAGCCAGCCTTGATATAGCCCGCGAATGCGCCTTCGATCTGCAGTTGATCGCCCCTCGGCTTCCCAACTTCGCGGTTCCTGAGGGCTATGACGAGCAGCGCTGGCTGGTTGAACTCACCGAGCGTGCAGCCAGCCTGCGCTACGGCCCCCGAGGGGCTGAAAGGGTAGCTGGAGCCTGGAAGCAGATCGATCATGAACTCGAGGTGATTGGCCAACTGGGCTTTGCCGGTTACTTCCTCACCGTGCACGACATCACCGAGTTTTGTCGTGCACAGAACATCTACTGCCAAGGGCGGGGCTCAGCGGCCAACTCAGCCGTCTGCTTTGCCCTAGGGATTACCAATGCCGATGCGGTGGCCTTAAATCTTTTCTTTGAACGCTTTCTCTCTCCGGCCCGCGATGGCCCCCCTGATATTGACGTCGATATCGAGTCGTCTCGCCGTGAAGAGGTACTCCAATATGTCTTTGCTCGTTATGGACGGCGCCACGCAGCGCAGGTGGCCAATGTGATCACCTACAGGCCTCGCTCAGCCCTGCGAGATGCTGCCCGGGCTCTTGGCTACTCAGCCACTGAAGCCACGCAGTTCTCTGGCAAGGAAAGGACAGAACTTGGCTCCACAGCTGCGGTCCCCGAACTCGTGGCCGAGATGGCCGAAGAGTTACTGGGGCGTCCACGCCATCTCGGCATTCATTCGGCCGGCATGGTGATCTGTGATCGGCCGGTGATTGAGGTCTGTCCGATCGAATGGGCAAGAAGTCCTGGTCGAACGGTCCTGCAGTGGGATAAGGATGACTGCGCGGCTATTGGTCTCGTGAAATTCGACTTGCTCGGCCTTGGCATGCTCGATGCCCTTCATCGCTGCGCGGACTTCATTGCTGACTACGAGGGCAAGGTTATAGAACTCGGCGAGATCCCCCAAGACCCTGCTGTCTACGACATGCTCTGCGTCGCAGACAGCCTCGGTGTCTTTCAGGTGGAGAGCCGTGCGCAGATGGGGACCCTGCCTCGGGTGCAGCCACGGTGTTTTTATGACCTGGTGATTCAGGTGGCGCTCATTCGACCCGGCCCCATCCAAGGCCAGTCGGTGAACCCCTTTATCCGACGACGACGTGGAGAAGAAGCGGTGACTTATCTCCACCCGCTCTTAGAGCCCATCTTGCGCCGGACTCTTGGGGTGCCGCTCTTTCAAGAGCAATTAATGGAGGTGGCGGTGGCCGTTGCGGGATTTAGTGCTGCTCAGGCTGATGAACTGCGCCAAGCCATGGCTGCTAAGCGGAGTCAAAGCCGCATGGAAGCACTACGCCAAGGTCTCTATGCCGGCATGGCTGAGCGAGGCGTCGTGGGTGAGCTTGCTGATGCGATTTGGCTACAACTTCAGGCCTTCGCAAATTTTGGCTTTCCCGAGTCGCACTCAGTTTCTTTTGCTCACCTTGTCTACTGCTCGGCCTGGTTCAAGCTGCACTATCCCGCCGCCTATGTGGCTGCGCTCTTGAATGCCCAGCCCATGGGTTTTTGGTCTCCTCAGTCCTTGATTGCCGATGCGCAACGCCACGGCGTGACTGTTGCGCGACCCGAGGTGAACAGCTCTGGCGCAGAGACGACACTGCTCAAGGGTGATGATGGTCCAGTGGTCAAGCTTGGCCTCGCCACGGTGCGCGGTATCTCTCATGAGCTCGCTCAAGAGATCAGTCTCCGTCAGCCCTATCGCTCGACCACACAGTTAGCGAGAGATCGAGGCCTGAGTCAGGCACAACTTGAAGCCTTGGCCGCTGCAGGAGCCCTTGATCAACTCGACGATACGAAGATCAGCAGACGCGCGCGTCTTTGGCAGGCCGGTGCTGCACAAGCCTCCCTGGAGCAATTGCCCGGGATCCTCACGGGCCTGAAGGCGCCAGACTTACCTGAGGCCAGCGAACTCGAAAGTCTGAGCGATGACCTCTGGGCTATGGGTGCCTCGCCCGATGGATCACCTTTGGCCTTGATCCGCGGTCAGCTAGCTAGTCGGGGAGTACTCACGGCCGAGGCTTTACAAAGCCAAAGCGAGGGGAAGGTCATCGTGGCTGGGCTCGTGACGCATCGCCAGCAACCAGGGAGCGCCAAGGGTGCGGTCTTTCTCAACCTCGAAGATGAGACTGGCCACATCAATGTGGTTTTTTCCGTGGGGGCCTGGAAGCGCTGGAAGGCCCTAGCTCGCCATGCGCCGATCCTGCTCGTCCATGGCTATCTCGAACGTGGCCAAGGCAGCTTCACGGTTAGGGCAACTGCGGTGGAGCGCTGCGAACTTGCTGTGACGGGGCCATCCTCAAGGGACTTTCGCTAGGGGAAAGTCCCCTTGCCTGACGCTTGGAAACTCAGTCCTTCCCACTCGTGAAAACTTGCCTCGTGTAGGTTTTTGGGGTGACCATAAGCATGATCCCTAAGTATTCCGAGCGTTACCTAGCCGCCTTTCGCTATGCCGCCGAGCTCCATGCTTCGCAGGCTCGCAAGGGGAGCGAAGGACGTCCTCAGCACGAACAAGTTCCCTACCTTGCTCACCTCATGGCCGTTTC
>CAZTQJ010000182.1:0-3531 GCA_964615615.1 uncultured Acidimicrobiaceae bacterium | reverse complement strand
GGCGCAAACCGGGGGAAGGCCTCCATCATCGTAGCCCGACCGATCTGTCTCTTCCTGAATGACTCATCGAAGGACCTTTCGTCTGTGATACACCTTGCGGGTCCCGGGACCGACTTCATGAAGTGGAACAACACTGGGGTCTACCGGAATTTTGCCTGCGCAAAGGGACCGGTCTTTGTTCCTGATTCTTTTAAACCTTTGCAAAAGAATTTACCTTGCAATCAAAAAATTTATCCTTTAGTTTTAGCTACTACTAATTCAGAATCAAATGCTTATGTAGGTTGGTTTCCACGCAAATCACAATGGTACAATACGCCTTCGCAAGACGATTTATCGGGAACCGGCGAATGGTTTAACCTGCTTGCCACACACGAAGGGCGGCACATGGTTCAATACGATAAATTTAATGTCGGATTTACAAAATTTGCCGGTATTGTTTGCCATTGATCGTTGTGGTGCCGCTGGTGAGCGGGCCGGGTGAGCCGAAAGATACTGCCGGGTCGAGACCTTGAGGCGTCGGCTGCAATTGCAGCCAGAGTGCTTGAGGGCGGGGCATGCCAAAGCGCTCAACTTGTACATCGGACTGCAAGAGCACATTGCCTGCACTCATGAGCCTTGCCATAGGGGCGAGTGTCGAGGGATCAAAAACACCATCCTGCAGTGACTCATCGAGTGCTCGCAGAAGGTTCACGCTGGCTGGCTGGCCTTGAACCACCGCTTGCCGTCCGACAAATGGCCGCTTCAAGAGGCCGGGCCATACGGAGTCCATGCTCGTGCCATATCGGTAATAGGCAAAGTCGGAGCCCGGAATTGCGAGTACGCGTGTATCGCCACCAGTGCCATTGAGGTAGCGCGCAGCCTGATGGACATAGCTGGGCAGATTGCCCTGACGGGCGAGGTTTGTTGGCAGGATGCTGCCATTGAAGAGCGAGGAAAGATTCGCCATAATCAGGAGGGATACCGAAAGAGCGGTGACCCAGCCCAATCTGCGCGATCGAGCGGCGATGGCCGAAACGCCCGAGGCAAGCAACAGTGCCATACCCAGAATGATGATGGGAAGGATGCGATTCGAAGATCGCATGGCAAGACCGACCGTCGAACCTTCCCCCGCTTGCTTGATGAGGCGTCCTAGGGGCGTGGGGTCAGCGAGGGGGTAGGCGCCAACGGCGAGCACGGTACCGAGGACGATGAGTATGACGGCGAAGAGACGATGCTTCCATCGCGACAGTAGGCCAAGCGCAATGGCACAGAGGGGTACGAGAAAGCTGATCGTGCTGACCGGGCGCGAAAGCATGTATTTGCCAGCGGGCGAGGTCCAAGGTTGCAACTTGTCTTGACCATAGAAGTACCAATAACCCAGCCCTCGAAAAATTTCCGAAGCCAAAGAAGTCATCGTTACGGTGGTGAAGGTTTCGGTGTATTTAAGAATGTTGATGCCGTAGGCACCCTCAGCCCAAAGCCCAGCTATCCACCAGATTGAGGCTAAGAGCGAAAGGAGGCCAATCTTCAGCGCAGCCTTGGCAGCATCGCTGATACGCAACTCACGAGTTACGAAACTCGCATAGAGCAGCCAAGCAACTGGAGCTAGGCCCACGAAGAGAATTGACGTTGCGTTCACGCCTCCAACGAGGGCTATCACGAGGCCGAAGAGTGCTGGATAGCGCCAGCCGCCTCTGCGTGCCGCCCAAATGGTGAAGACCATCATCCAGCCCAGACCAGCCCAGGGCATCAAGATTGCGGTCATTCTTGCTATGTAGTCAATGATGTAAGGCGTTAAAGCATAGAGCAGGCTTGCCGCGATGCGTCCTGGCATGGAGATGCCGAGTTCCTTACAAAGGACGTAGATTCCTGCGCCAGCAGCGAAGACCAGCGCGCCCATCCAAAAGCGTTGCCCTAGCCACATGGGTATGCCGAGTTGATCAACGAGCCAGTAGAAGGGTCCCATGGGGAAGAGATAGCCCATGTTCTGATGCGTCACCGTACCCATGCCCACGTCGGGGTTCCACATCGATTGGGCGCTCGATAACAGGCGAGTCGGATTGAGATAGAGGTAGGCCTTGGTGTCGGCCATGACCTGACCGGGGCGAGCAAGGATGAAGGGAATCCAACTCAGGGCGGCAAGGCTGATCCACCACAGTCTGATGATCCACGGGGATTCAGCAGAACCGGAGGAAGTCTGTTGCGAGGCGGCTTTGGGGATGATGTCGGTAGGGGTCATAGTCGGAATCTGATGAGCCTACCTAGGTCTCAGACACTGGGTAGAGGCGTCCATCTAGGCTAATTCTCGAAAGCGAGGTAGCTCATGGCCTTGATCCTTGGCCTTACCGGGGGTATTGGAAGCGGAAAGACGGCGGTTTCCGATCGTCTGGGCAGTCTTGGGGCTGCGGTCGTGGATGCAGACCTCGTCGCTCGCGACATTGTCAGTCCCGGGGGCCTCGTGCTTGCGCAACTCGTAGAGCGCTTTGGCGCAGAGATTTTGCTGCCCGATGGCAGTTTGGATCGCGAAACACTTGCCCTCAAGGCTTTCGAAGATTCTGAGAGCACCAAGGCTTTGAATGACATCACGCATCCTGCGATTGGGATTGCCATGGTGGAAGAGCTTGAGCGTGCCGCCGCAACTGCGGCGATCGTGGTGATGGCGATTCCTCTCCTCAAACAATTGCATATTGATGCCATGGGCTTGCAACAGGTCGTGGTGGTTGACTGCCCGGAGGAAATTGCTCTCGAGCGCCTTACCTCAATGCGCGAGATGCAAGAGCATGATGCAAGAGCACGTATTGCGGCACAGATCAGCCGTCGCGAACGACTCGTGCTTGCCGACCACATTATTGCTAATTCCGCTGACCTTGCTTGGCTACATCGTCAGGTCGATGGCCTCTGTGAACAGTGGAAAGGGGAGCTAGGGCTTGCCTAGGGCCGATCACAAATTTCGGGTCCAGGCTGCCTTCGAGCCTTCTGGAGATCAACCTGCGGCAATCGCTGGTCTCGTAGATGGCTTAGAGGGAGGCGAACGCTTCCAGACCCTGAGAGGCATTACCGGTTCAGGGAAGACTGCAACGATCGCGTGGACCATAGAAGCAGTGCAGAGGCCCACCCTCATCCTCGAACCCAATAAATCTCTCGCTGCTCAACTCGCCAGTGAACTGCGTGAGATGCTGCCGGATAATCGCGTCGAGTTCTTCGTTTCTTACTACGACTACTACCAACCCGAGGCCTATCTGCCTTCGTCGGACACCTTCATTGAAAAGGATTCATCGATTAACGATGAAATCGATCGCCTCCGCCACGCAGCGACGTCTTCACTGCTCTTGCGTCCGGATGTGGTGATCGTTGCTTCAGTTTCGGCGATTTATGGATTGGGATCCCCCGAGGAATATCGGGCACGCATGTTGCCCATCGCCGTGGGTGAAGATCGGAAGAGCACACGCCTGAACTCCAGTCACCTGAAGCTATCTCGTAGGCCGTCTCCTGCTCGAAAAAAAAAAAGCCGTGTTACGCGTGAACAAGCCGAACGAGCACCCGTGCATCACT
>CAZTQJ010000181.1:0-3546 GCA_964615615.1 uncultured Acidimicrobiaceae bacterium | reverse complement strand
AGATAGCTTCAGGTGACTGGAGTTCAGACGTGTGCTCTTCCGATCTCCCATCTTGCAAGAGCTGCTGAAGGTTCTCGATATCGCTGGTCATGCGCGACATCACCACGCCGGCTTTTTCCTCGGTATAAAAGTCGAGGCTCAGCCTTTGTAGGTGGGCAAAGGTTCGCACGCGAAGTGCTCCCATGACTGAAGCAGCTAGACGGCCGGTCACTGAAACGCTGGCTTTTTGGGCCAGTCCACCGAGCACAACGAGCACGAGATAGGCAGCTGCGGCAAGGAGTACGACCGTGAAACTCTCGTGACCGGGCATCATGCCGTGGTTGATGGCGAGTTCGGTGAGCTTGGGTCCAGCCTGGCCAAGGACCGCAATTGCGAGGACGGTGAACGCGCTCCAGATGAGGAGCGCAGGGTGCTCTTTCAGCAGGGCGGGCAGGCTCAGCCGGCGACCTTCCTCCTCACTAGGCCTGGCGTTAAAGGCATACTGCGGCTCGGGATGTGTTGGCTCGTCGGCGACAAGGCGCTCCACGCCAGCGAGGAGCTCATGGGGAATGCCAGCAAAGGGCAGTCCAGCCTGAGGTTTACCGGGCGGGCCTCCACCCAAGGGTGGTCCTCCACCAATGAAACCGCCTCCGCCCCAGCCCATCAGGCCTCCTCGGCCACAGTGCTGACGGCAACTTCAGCTTCAACGGAGGCGAGAATTTCTGAATATGCGGGAACATGTTCAAGCAACCACTGATGAGTTCCTGAGCCGACGAGCTGGCCACCTTCTAAGACCACGACACGGTCAGCGAGGGCAATGGTGGAGAGTCGATGGGCGATGATGACGGTGGTGCGCTGCTTGAGCATGCCCTCAAGCGCTTCGTGGATAGCTGCTTCAACCCCCACATCAATGGCGCTAGTCGCGTCATCAAGGATGAGGATCTCAGGGTTTACGAGCAGTGCGCGCGCAATAGAAATCCTCTGGCGCTGTCCTCCAGAGAGGCTGTAGCCACGCTCTCCGACGACGGTCTCGTAGCCGTCGTCGAGATCCCTGATGAAGGCGTCGGCCTTGGCCGCCTTGGCGGCAGCGACAACGGCTTCTCGGCTGGCCAAGGGCTTCCCGAAGGCGATGTTGTCATGCACTGAAGCGGAGAAGAGGAAAGGCTCGTCGAGCACTACGCCAATATGGGAGCGCAGTGAAGCGACCGAGAGCTTGCGAACATCATGGCCATCAACTTCTACGCTGCCCTCGCTAACGTCATAGAACCTGGTGATCAGCCTTGCCAAGGTGGATTTTCCCGAACCAGTTCTTCCCACCACGGCGACCGTTTCACCAGCGGCGACTTCAAGATTGAGATGGCTCAGGACGGGGGCAAGATCCTCGCGATAGGAAAAGCTGACGTCGCGAAAACTGATGGAGCCAGCGCAATCCGTGAGGTCGACAGCGCCGGGCTTGTCGGTGATTTCAGGAACTTCATCCAGGATTTCAAAAATACGCTCGGCTGAGGCTGAAGCACGCTGGCCCATCATGATGAGCATGCCCAGCATCATGAAAGGGGCTTGGAGCATGAGGAGGTAGGCGTTGAAGGCGAGGATGGCACCTATGGAGAGCGAGCCATGGATCACCATGTAGCCACCAAAGCCCAACACGAGGGCGAGACCGATCTGCGGGAGGTTCTGGACTAAGGGGGTGAACTCAGCGCGTAGGTCAGCATCCTTGATGTAAGCCCAGGAGAGTTTGGTCGAGGCGCGAGAGAGATCATCGAGCTGGTCCTGCTCTCTGGCAAAGGATTTGACCACGCGCACTCCACTGACATTTTCGTCAACAACAGTGGCCACTTCAGCCAGTCGCGCTTGGATAATCCAAGAGATAGGGAACATGGCGTTGCGCATGCGCATGCCAGCGAGGTAAAGCAGCGGCATGGTGGACATGGCGATGATTGCCAGAAGCACATTGATGGCCAGCATGTAACAAAATGCGACGATGCCGATGGCACATTGCACCAAGATGAGTGGAGCAAAGGTGGTGTACATCTGCACGCTGCGGATGTCTGAGTTTGCTCGGGAAATCAACTGTCCTGATTGCACACGGTCATAAAAGCTGAAAGAAAGCTTGGCGAATTGCTCGAAGATGGTGTTTCGAAGATCTGACTCAATCAGGTAGGCGGTGCGGTAGAGCGCTATGCGGGCGATCAGGTTGGCTAGGGCACCGATGAGGCCAAGACCAAGAATCCACCAGACGTAGTGGCTGAGGGGAACATCGTGGACCACGAGTGAATGATTTATGGCCTGACTCATCAGTTGGGGAATCTGCACCTGAAGGATGAGGCCAAGGAAAGACAGTGCAATTGAAGTAATGAAAGTCACCCGATGGCTGCGCAGGAGCGGAAAAATCCGCCTGAGCCAGCTTCGACTGCTATCGGGGTCAATGTGGCCCTGAGGCCCGGGAACCAGAGCCTCGAGGCCGAGCGGGGAGAAGGCGTGGTCTTCACTTTCCCAACTGCTCATTGACTTGGCCATGAAGCACTCAGGCTAACCACTCGACCTAGGAACTAAAGCCCCGAGCTAGTTTCGCGTTCAGTTCCTTGATCGCATACGGGCCTCTAAGGCCACGAGGCCGAGATAACTCGCGCTAGCAGCCACCAGTGAGAGCGGTATGGAGAGGTCCGTACCGGACCAGCTTGCCAGCGGGCCCACGAGGAGGGCGGGATTATTGACTGCCATGAGCGCCAGGGCGCTGCCAATGATCTGAGCGCCGAAGGCCGGCCAGTGGATGCCTCCAGGGCCTCCCCAGTAGATTCCGCTGCGATCTTTGCTCTGCAGCGCTGCTGGCTCATAATGGCGCCGACGCAGCAACCAGTCCGTGAGGAAAATTGCCACCCAGGGACTAATCCAGCAGATAACCAGAATGACGAAGTCCTTCAAGAGCACCGAAAAGCTTGACGAGAAAATGGCATAGCTGGTGAGCATGAGGACAAGTCCTGAGTCCAAGAGGACGGCTCGACCTCTGGTGATCTTGATCCCCAGGGCTTGGAGGGAAACGCTGGAGGAGTAGAGATCCAAGCTATTGATGCAGAGCAACTGGAAAATGCAGAGCAGGAGGAAGGAAGCGGAGAACCAGTGGGGGAGGACTTGCTGGGCTCCAGTGAAGGCGGTGAATGGATTTGCGCCGTTCCATTCCGCTGCACCACCAAGAAAGGTCGCCACGGCAACACCAATGATCATGATGAGGGTCTGGGGAAGGGCGGTGGCGAGGAAGACCCAGCCGACGATCTTCTTTGGGCTGGTCTCGGGTGGGAGGTAGCGCGAGTAGTCGTTACCGTTCTCTGTCCACCCAAGTCCCGAAAGCGTGATGGTGAAGGCAAGGCCAATGAGCCACAACTGCCAACCAGCGCCGACCTGCGCATGGGCAAGGTGACTGTGTTGGCTGGCGAAGACGGCGAAGACGAGGTAGCCCACTATGAAGGGCAGGGCCATAATCCGAAGCACCTTGACCATGGTGGCGTGGCCGAAATAGGGAAGGACCACCTGGGCGCCTACGGAGATCACGATCACCGCAAACTTGGC
>CAZTQJ010000180.1:0-3546 GCA_964615615.1 uncultured Acidimicrobiaceae bacterium | reverse complement strand
GAGAGGGCATGCGGTCCATGGTTGAGGCCAGAATGCCAGAGGCCCTGATCTAGCGCAGCGTGCTTTCGCCTGGCGAACTGCTTCTGGGCAGGCACCCCTAGCCTGCGCTTCGTGCCTGAGGATTCCTACGAGCTTGCAATGTTTCCGCTCTCCACGGTTGCCTTTCCTGGCGAGCCGGTGCCTCTGCAGGTCTTTGAGCCCCGCTATAGGGCCATGATTACCGATGTCCTTAGTGGGAGCTGTCGCTTTGGCATCACCTTGATCACCCGTGGTCATGAGGTGGGCGGTGGAGATGAACGCGCTGATGTCGGGACCCTCATGGAGGTGGTTGGGGCAAAGCCCGAAGCCGATGGCCGTTGGTTCATCGTTGTCGAAGGCATAGAGCGGATTGCCGTTGAGCGCTGGCTCCCCGATGCCCCTTACCCCAAGGCGATGGTCCGGTCTTTGCCTGATGCAGGTGAGCAGATTGACGCCGCCACCCTTGAGCGTGCGCACGCCACCGTTCGTCACCTCCAAGCCCTACAGGCTGAATGTGTGGTGGGTCCAGCTCCGGTAATTGCCTTTGAGTGCAGCGAAGATCCTGTTCAGGCACTCTGGTCACTCTGTGCGCGAGCCCCATTGCCGCCACAACTGCGCCAGAGCCTCCTCACCGAATCAACTCCCTGTCAGCGCGTCCTGCTCCTTGAGGAGGCCTGCGCCCTGACGAGCGAAAAACTCCTTTCGAGTATGAGTTAGCCGCGGATTTCTCGCTGCGCTACATGGCGCCAAAGCGGCCGCAGACGCAATGAAGCCCCGGTGTATGAGCACCGGGGCTTCATGCAATGCTTAGCAGCGCTGAGCGCTAATTCCTAACTCAGAATCTTGGCCTTCGCGGCTTCGAACTCAGCGTCACTGATTGAGCCCTTGGCTTTGAGGTCGGCAATCTTGGCCAGTTCATCGGCCGTGGAGCCTGATCCCGCGGCTTGGCGCACGTAGCTGTCAAAAGCATTCTTGTCTGAACGCATCTGGGCCACTTGGCGATCCTGCATCGATCCGCCACGGGCGATGAGGTAGATGAGCACGCCGAGGAGGGGGAGGATGAGGACGAAGAGCAGCCAGAGGGCCTTGGAGAGTCCGCTGATGTCGTGGCTACGGAAGATGTCTACGACGATGGTGATCGCGAGGAACAACCAGTAGAAGATGATGAAGAACATGGCGATGGACAAAAATACGTCCAAGAGCGGGAAACTACTTGCGATCACGGGGACCCCTTTGATTTATGCGGGCCTGCACCGTTGCCGACCAGCGTGGATCAGGCTAGCACCGTCATAGGGGCGAAATGGGCTATCCCCCCGCCCCTATAAGCAGTGCGTGCTGTGCGTTCTAGAAGAAGCTGAACTTCGGAATGCCGGATTCAATGCCCTTAAAGAGCTCACCCTTGGCTCCCGCAAGGTCGGCGGGGCTCCAGGGACCGTCACGGTGCAGTTCTCCAACAGGATGGAAACCACCCATGGCCCAGACATTGCCACCAAAGACCACGAAGACCTGGCCGTTCACGTCAGCAGCATCATCAGAAGCGAGGAAGGCGATCAGGTTCGCGACATTGCGGGGGTCCCACTCGTCGAAACCTTCGTCTCCCTTGGCCATCTCGCCGAAGAGGTTCTCGGTCATACGCGTGCGCGCACGAGGGGCAATGGCGTTTGAGGTGACGCCGTAGCGCTCAAGCTCACGGGCAAGCACCCAGGTCAGGCCCACGATGCCAGCCTTGGCGGCTGAGTAGTTTGCCTGTCCGGCGTTGCCGTAGAGACCAGCCTCTGAAGAGGTATTGATGATGCGACCGGTGACCTGCTCGCCAGCCTTGGCGCGATTGCGCCAGTACACAGCGGCGTGCTGGGCGGGAGCAAAGTGTCCCTTGAGGTGAACCTTGATGACGTCGTCCCAGTCTGACTCGTCCATGTTGAAGCTCATCTTGTCGCGCAGAATTCCGGCGTTGTTGACGAGGATGTCGAGCTGTCCATAGGTGTCGACGGCTTGCTCGACGACGTTCTTTCCGCCAGCCCAGGTAGAGATGTCATCGCCATTGATGACAGCCTCGCCACCTGCGGCCTTGATGGTGGCGACGACTTCTTCGGCGGGACCTTGGCCTCCACCTTCGCCCTGAAGGGATGCGCCGACGTCGTTGACGACGATGCGAGCTCCCTCGGAAGCCAGCACGATGGCCTCATCGCGTCCAATGCCTCGGCCTGCTCCGGTAACGATCGCTACCTTGCCGTCTAGTACTCCCATGGGATCCTCCTCCGCCTCAAGCCCCTCGGACGGGTCCGGGGGCTAGGAGAGTTTGCCGGGCAGGGAGCCCTCAAGGCAAACCGAGAATTTGAGGCCTGCGTGGAAGCCCCTAGCAAGCCCTGGCGCAGCCTCTTTTCCTAGGGCAAGACTCCTGATTTGAGTAGGCCTTGCAAGCCTTCAGCCATACTCTCAAGCGCTTTGTCGAGGCAGTGAGCCTCGCCACGGATAGCTGAGCAGTCCACAAAACTGATGCGCGGACCGTAACGTTCCATGAAGGCCGCAGCCGTTGTCTGATCGATATGGGCGGCGATAACGGCTAGCTGTAGGTCTTTGGCTGCACGATCAAAGAGCGAGATCACGGCTTTGCCCTCAAGACTGGTGGCATCGAGTCGACCTTCTCCGCTCACCAGGAGATCAAGGCCTTCGAGGTCGCGGTCAAGGTGGGTGAGCTCGGCCATGATGTCAAAGCCGGGAATAATCTTCGCCCCGAGAGCGGCTAGTCCGCCGGCCAGGCCGCCACCGGCGCCAGATCCGGGGATGCGGTCTACGGGGCTTGCATAGGCCTCCGCATAATCCATGGCTAGAAGCGAAAGGCGCTGCGAGAGCGCAATCAGATCTTCAGCCTTGGCCCCTTTTTGGGCTCCGAACTTGCGCGCAGCATCACTAAAGCGTGTTTCTACGTCGACGGCTACGCGCAGGTCGACCTGCTTGAGATCCTCGTGCTGCAGAAGCTCAACGGCGCCCCAGCCTCCGTCAGTACTTGCGGTGCCACCGCAACCAATGATGATGCGCTGCGCCCAGCCGTCACGGGCCGCCAGGATCATCTCTCCCACACCTCGGGTATTGGCGCCTAGGGGATCGTTGTGCTCGGCTCCGCCGACTCCGGCGAGCCCGCAGGCTTGCGCGCTCTCCACGAGGGCCACTACTTCACCTTGGTAGGCAAACAGCGGTATTCGTGTGCGACAGGCCTGGCCAAGCGCGTTAGGAACCGTTGTTTCTATCCATCGGTTCACCTCACGGGCGGTCGTGATGACTTCAGTAAAGCCGTCTCCACCATCGCTAATGGGATGACTACGCGCAGTCCATTGGGCGTCCGTAGCGCTCATGGCAGCCTCGCAGAGCTCGACGGCCGTGGCTGAGGTCTTCCAAGAGTCAAAGGCAAAGAGAATCTGCGCTGGGGCCACGTCTTGACCTTAAGGCTCC
Source organism: uncultured Acidimicrobiaceae bacterium (assembly GCA_964615615.1). Taxonomy (GTDB): domain Bacteria; phylum Actinomycetota; class Acidimicrobiia; order Acidimicrobiales; family RAAP-2; genus CAZTQJ01. The sequence goes on along the minus strand of CAZTQJ010000180.1, from coordinate 78 downwards.
CAACAGGGACCATGAGTGCGAGCGAGAGGACAGATCGGAAGAGCGTCGTGTAGGGAAAGAGTGTTCAGAGCCGTGTAG
>CAZTQJ010000179.1:0-3567 GCA_964615615.1 uncultured Acidimicrobiaceae bacterium | reverse complement strand
TGGGCGAAGGCTGCGCGCACCACCTGTTCAAACCAACTGCGTTCTAGCCCTTCGTGCCAAGCCGGTTCAGTCTCATGGCGATCGATACGTACGACGGCCGAGTCCACTCGGGGCTTAGGCATGAAGACCGCAGCTGGTACTCGGCTGACGATTTTTGCGCTCCCCCACCAAGCCACAGCAAGGGAGGGTGCGCCATAGGTCTTTGAACCAGGAGTGGCAGCCAGCCGTTCGGCCACCTCGCGCTGGACCATGGCGGTGATGGTGGTCAGCGAGCTCAGTTCCTCGGCCATTCTGAGCACAATGGGGACGGCCACGTTGTAGGGAAGGTTCGCCACCATTGCCGTGGGTCCTGGCTCACCGAGTTCGCTCAGTGCAATGGTGAGCGCGTCTCCATGGACGAGGTCAACCACCGCTCCAGCTTCCGTCAGCACTTCAGTGAGGGGAGCAAGGAGATGCCTGTCGAGCTCTACGGCAACCACCGAGCAGCCATGCTCAACGAGGGCGAGGGTGAGTGAACCTAGGCCGGGTCCAACTTCAAGGACGCGCTGGCCGGGAGCAACTCCGGCATCAGCGACAATTTTTCTGACCGTGTTCGGGTCAGTGACGAAGTTCTGTCCGAGGGCTCGTGAAGGGGCGAGGTCGAACTGGTCAAGCAGGCCGCGAACTCGTGGCCGGCTCAGCGTCACCAGGAAACGGTGACCTGGATCACCCCGGCATTGGTGCTTCCGGCTAGAACCGAGAAGTCCGCGGGAGCGAGGTCAATGATCCGATTTGAAGGGCTTCCCACCTGAGAATCCGAGACCATGCAGTGAATGCTTTTCCCATTGGCTGTATTGGTGACGTAGGCAATGGTGCCCCGGGGTAGGTAGGGGCTGGCGCAGTATCCGGTGCCTGTTCCCGTTCCGTACCAAGTGGCTTCGCCTTCTTTATTGTGCCCCAGCGCCCTCACCGGCATGGTGGTCGTGGTCGGGGGGACATAAGGCAGGGTCGTCGGGGGCGCGGTGACTGGAGGAAGCGTGGGCGCAGGTGCCGTGACGGGTGGCTGCGTGGTCGCGGGTGCCGTGGTGGGCACCGCAATACGGAAGGAGACGCGCTTCAGCGCGACATGACGAGCCTGCGGGCTGGCGTGCCCGCTTGGCTTCTCCTTATTCAGCAGCATGGGCGGCAAGACCAACAGGGCTGCGCATGCAAGCACGCAAAACCCTGCCTTCTTTCCACCCGTGGAATGTTCCCTCAGGGCTCCACCCTTCTCCGAGGTTGCATCCATCCCGAACTATTGCCCGGGGGGATCCAGCCAACCTAGGGAAAGGCTGTAAGGCTCGCAATGTCGACCTCGATTCCCTATTTTTAGGGAGGAAAAGAGTTCTAAAGCAGAGGGGGAAGGCCGAAAATTCTTTCAGCCGTGGCTGAGGTCATTGCGGCCAGATCTTCGGGAGCAGTGCCCCGAATCTCGGCCACCGCTTCGCCGACGACCACAACAAACTCGGGAAGGTTTGGCTTGCCTCGATGGGGCACGGGAGCGAGAAAGGGTGCATCAGTCTCCACGGTGAAGCGCCCATCGGGGCAGAGTGCGACAGCCTCACGAAGCTCAGTTGCATTCTTGAAGGTCACCACCCCACTGAAGGACAGATCCATGCCGAGTGCCAAAGCTCGCGAGGCTTCTTCAGGGCCAGCGGTAAAGCAGTGGATCAGGCTCCGCCGAGGGACGCCCTCACTCTCCAGGATGGCAAAGAGGTCATCAAAGGCCTCGCGGACGTGGATCACGAGGGCCAAATCATGGGCATGGGCCAGCCCCACCTGAGCCGCAAAGGCCTGCCGTTGGACGGCCCGATCAGCATGGTCATAGTGATAATCAAGGCCACATTCCCCCACAGCGCTGATGAGCTCTCGATCTTCGGCCATGAGCTGCGCAAGGGGACTCAGATCGGCCTCAGCCTCATGAGGATGAAGACCCACAACCGCTGCCACCCGGGGCAATCCGGGGCCTAATTCCCCCGAATTGGCCGCCTGGGCGAGGGCAAGTGCTTGCTGGGAGGTCTCGAGATCAGTCCCGACGCAAACCACGGTCTCCACCCCTGCTTGTCGAGCGCCGAGGAGGCTGTCTCGCGCAAAGCTGGCGCTGGGTTCATCACTGCGGTCGTAACGCTCCTGCAGATGGCAGTGAGCGTCAGTCCAACCACTCACGCGCTGTCGGCCTTACGCCGGGGAAAGAGTGGGTCGCCCTTTTCGACCAAAGCACCAGGATTCCCTGAGCCCCAAGTCAGGAGATCGTCGAGTTGAGCCTCTGGGTCGGCTACGAGGCCAATGCGCCGCTGAATTTCGCCGCAGGCGTCAGGCATGGCAGGACTCGCGAGCACGGTAACAATCCGCAGGGCCTCAAGGGCACCACCCAGGGTCTTGGCCACTTCGCCAGAACCTGCCTCACCCTTCCATGGTTCATGGGTTTCGAGGTGGGCATTAGCTGCAGCAATGATCTTCCAGGTCTGCTCCAGTGCCTCATGGGGAGCAAAGCGATCCCAGGCCTCCACTGCGGCTGCGGCATGGCGCGCAACTTCTTCGGCCAAAGGCCCGCCCGAAGGAGGAGCCGGTGCCACCCCTTCGCATTTAGAAGTGATCACCGTGGCGATGCGTTGCGCCAGGTTGCCCAAATTATTCGCGAGATCTGCGTTGTAGCGAGAAACAATGCCTTCGTAGGAGAATTCCCCGTCGGTACCCAGGGGCGTATCGCGCAGCAGGTGATAGCGAATGGCATCGACGCCAAAATCCTCTACCAGCACATGAGGAGCAATGTCGGTGAGGCGAACAGGCGCGTCGGAATTATCCGCCATGGACTTAGAGAGCTTTTGTCCCCCAACTAAAAGCCAGCCGTGCACGATGATGTTTGCAGGAGGCTCGATGCCAGCCGCCATGCACATGGCTGGCCACCAGACGCAGTGAAAACGGATGATTTCCTTGCCAATGAGGTGATGTACCGAAGGCCACCAAGTGTCGAGTGTGCTTGCCTCCGTGCCATAACCCAGAGCCGTCAGGTAGTTGATGAGCGCGTCATACCAAACATAGAAGACGTGCTTTTCATCCCAAGGAACGGGCACACCCCAACTCAGTGAAGTCCTCGTAATCGAAATGTCGCGCAGGCCTCCGCGGATAAAGGAGAGGGCCTCATTGCGCTTGGTGTCTGGGCGAATCCCCTTTGGATTCGCTTCATACCAAGCAATCAGACGATCTTCGAAGGCTGAGAGTTTGAAGAAGTAATTGTCCTCTTCCATCTCGGTCACTTCACGGCCGTGCACGGGGCAGAGGCCATGGTCGAGTTGATCGGCCGTGTAGTAGTCCTCGCAACTCACGCAGTAGGGGCCTCGATAGGTGTCTCGGTAGATATAGCCGTTGTCATAAATGGCTTGGAGGAAGTGTTGAACCGTGGCGTAGTGCCGGGGCTCGGTGGTCCGAATGAACTGGTCATTGGAAACTTCGAGTTCCTGCCAAGCATCTTGAAAACGCTGTGAGGTTTGATCAGAGATCGGAAGAGCGTCGTGTAGGGAAAGAGTGTGCAGAGCCGTGGAGGCGTCG
>CAZTQJ010000178.1:0-3578 GCA_964615615.1 uncultured Acidimicrobiaceae bacterium | reverse complement strand
ATCTACCCGGCTCTGAACACTCTTTCCCTACACGACGCTCTTCCGATCTCAGGAATTCCTGGAAGGCCCAGTCGGCCCGAATAAATGCCTTCATGCATGCAACCGCCGTTAACGATTGCTTGATCTTCACAGTGCTGAGCCAAGGTAAGCCCCAGACCATGTGCGTATTGCAAGGCCCTGCGCATGACTCCGCCGTCTTGCACGCCAGAGCCATCATCGGTGAACAGACTTACGCCCAGTGAAGCCATTTCAGCCATAGGGCTCAGGAGTTCTCCAGCGCGCTCGATGGTGATGGCTCCCGCAACCGCGACATCGCAGACAGCATCTTTGGCCAGGGAGAGGACGAGGCGAACCACTTCGGGTGAATCCGTGCAGGGCTCAGTGTTGGGCATGGCCACTACCGCCGTGTAGCCACCGAGTGCAGCAGCGCGCGCACCCGATTCCACAGTCTCGGCCTCTTCGCGGCCAGGTTCACGCAGGTGGGTGTGGAGATCCACCAGGCCAGGGAAGATCAGCGTGTCCGAGGCATCAATGACGGTGGCTGAAGTGGGTACTTCTAGCGATGGGCCCACATCGACAATGAGCCCGTCAGCGATCATTACGTCAGCGCGCGCTTGGCCCTGATCGTTCACGACGGTCCCGCCGCGCAGCATGGTCGGTGAAGACGCCTGGGCCATTACTGCTCCATTCCTGAATCCAAGGGACCCTGTCCGAGTAGAGAAAAGAGAACCGCCATTCTCGTTGCCACGCCATTGCTGACCTGGCGAAGCTGGAGTGTCCTATCGAGATCTGCCACCGATGATGCGATCTCCACGCCGCGCATCATGGGACCAGGATGGGTGATCATCGCCAAGGCTCCGAGTTGAGTCTCGCGGACTGCGCTCAAGGAGAAGTCACGGGAGTACTCGCGCAGGGAAGGCAGATAGGTGCCGCTACCGCGTTCACTTTGCAGCCTCAGGAGAGCAATCACATCCAAGGAAGGAATGACGGCATCGAGGTCGTGGGAAATCTTCACTCCCCAGTCCTCGATGCCAGGCGGAAGGAGTGAGCCGGGAGCGACCACGGTGACTTCGGCGCCGAGGCTGCGGTAGCAAGAAACGGAAGAGCGCGCTACTCGAGAGTGGCGAATATCGCCGATGATGCCAACGCGCAGTCCCTCAAAGCAGCTCACGCCAAGCTCCTGGGGAGTCAGGCCACGCTGCTCAGCAATACGCTGGCGCACCGTCAGCAGATCGAGCAGAGCCTGAGTGGGGTGCTCATGCCAGCCATCTCCTGCATTGATGACCTTGGCTCGCTTTGCCCAGCGCGCAACCTGGTGCGCAGCCCCCGATGAACGGTGGCGAATGACTATGGCATCGATGCCCATGGCTTCAATCGTCTCGACGGTGTCGCGCAGACTCTCACCTTTTTTCACCGAACTTGATCCCACCGCAAGGGAGAGCACATCTGCACTCAGCCGCTTTGCGGCAGTTTCGAAACTCAGCCTGGTGCGGGTCGAGTCTTCAAAAAAGAGGGTGGCCACGACTTTGCCCTTGAGGGCGGGAACCTTAGGCATGGTGCGTCGCTCTACCTCAGCAAAGCTCTCGGCGAGATCGAGGAGTTCCAAGATGCTCGTCGCATCAAGTTGATCCGCCTGGAGGAGGTGGCTTCCCAAACTCATGGCTTGCGCTCTTCCATGATCCCCAGCACAACGCCCTGTTCGGATACGTCGACCATCTCTTCACGCGAGGTAGGCAGGTTCTTACCCACGAAGTCAGCCCTTACGGGAAGCTCGCGGTGGCCTCTATCGACCATGACGGCGAGTTGGACGCAACTCGCGCGGCCAAAGTCCGTCAGTGCATTGAGGGCTGCGCGAATGGTGCGACCGGTGAAGAGCACGTCGTCCACGAGGACCACTACCTTGCCGGCAAGGTCTACGGGGATGTCTGTGGTGGCTTCAGGAAGCACAGGCCTGAGGCCAATGTCATCGCGGTAGAAGGCGACGTCGAGGACTCCGACGGGAATTGTTGTCCCTGCAATAGTGCTGAGGATGTCGGCCAGCTTTGCGGCGATAGGAACGCCACCAGTCTGCAAACCAATGAGGACGATCTCGCCGGCTCCGGCGTTGCGTTCCACGATCTCGTGGGCCATGCGCGTCAGTGCGCGATGGATGTCGTCAGGCTTGAGGACGATCACTCTGGGGACGAATACACCACCTAGTGGGCGTGTGTGATTCCGTTCGCGTTCAGCCACTGCTACTCCTCCGTACGGGCCTCACGGGACCCGTTTCACGGTGAAATCGATAGTAGCAGCACTCCAGCGCTGCAATCCAGTGCTTCTGTGGTCTAGGAGCTCCTAGGCGAAATAAGTAGAGACCAGAGCCAGGACAGCACCGGAGAAGGCAACCCAGCCCCACCCGACCCGCGCAAGACGAAGTTGGCGTTGCGACATGAGATTCGCGCTCCCCCGGCGCAGCCTGTTTCAGACCGCATGGCCAATGAAGAGCGTCAAGCAGAGGTGAGCAATGACCGATCCCATGAAGAAGATGAAGACCGAAGCGTAGGTTCCTGAAATAGTTTTGAAAGGCAGCGCAGTGAACTGCAGGCAGAGCACCGCAATTCCCGCAATGAGGGTCACCAAGCCAAGAGAAACCCAAGCCACGGTCTCGCCACGGTTCTGCTCTTTACGGGCACGAACTTCTGCCTGCCAGATGCAGGCCGCCGAAAGGATCACGAGTCCTGCAACGGTTAATGAGTGCCAACTCGCTGCCTTGGGAACAATATGGGTGAGGTCGCTGCCATCACCTAGGGTGCAAGCTGCGGAAACGCTGCAGGCTGCTCCACGCCACATCCCATGGACATTCAGGCCCTTGAGATAGAACCAGGAAAAGACCTGGAGCAAGAAGAATACGCCGTCACCCGCGATGAATAGCCAGAGCGCTATGCGCTCTTTCAGGTCTCGATCTTCTACGGACTCGTGGTGGCCGCCAGTTGCGGAAGCACCATGCTGCTCATCGATAAGGGTCATCGGTGTCCCTCCCCAAGTTGCGTAGATGTCTGTGGGGTCTCGCCGTAGCCATAGGCATCAGCAACCACAATGGGCTCGACCAAGAAATTCTCCAGTGGCACCGGTGTGGGCACCTGCCATTCAAGGGTCTTAGATCCCCAAGGGTTGGCACCAGCCATCTCTCCCGACCGCCATGAACTCACGATGTTGTAAGCCATAACTACCCAACCAGCCATGAGCAGATAAGCGCCGGCCGACGAGATGAGGTTTGCATGCAAGAACTGGGGGTCATAATTCGCTACGCGTCTTGGCATTCCTTCAAAACCTTCGAGGAACTGTCCGTAATAGGTGATTTGAATACCTATGGCGATCATCCAGAAGGAGACCTTCCCGACGCGCTCGTTGAGCATTCTGGTGGTCATCTTGGGGAACCAGAAGCACACTGCAGCTGCAGCACCAATCATGGCTCCACCCAGCAAGGTGTAGTGGAAGTGCGCCGTGACAAACATGTTTCCGTGGAAGTACTGGTCGGCCGGAAGGTCTGAGAGGTAGATGCCGGTTACTCCGCCAATGATGAAGTTCCAGAGGAAGAG
>CAZTQJ010000177.1:870-3582 GCA_964615615.1 uncultured Acidimicrobiaceae bacterium | reverse complement strand
CGAAGGGATCCACGACCTTGACCCTATGGCCGAGGCCCCTTTCCCTAGTCGGCGTGCAGTGAAGCGTCTAGGTAATGCTCGGGGTCCTCTGGTGCGTCAGCAGCTCCGGTGATGGTGGCTTCGTGGATCACGCCGGGGAAGATGGCCGGCACGACGTAGCGAGGGCTCACCGCGAGGCCGGCGTCATGGCCAAGGCGAAACTGCGTACCTCCGTGCTGGAAGGCAACGGGCATGGGGCCTTGGGTGGGCTCGGCGGCAAGCACTGAGCCATCGATGGTGAGGTAAAAAGCTCCCTGGTCGTCTTCGCCCGGCGTCCAGTGCATGCCGAGGAGATGCCGGCCTGGACTTACTGCCTTATGAGAACGCAATTCCGTGGGCTCAGAGGCTCGTTGCAGGCTTGCCGCGAGGTGTCCATCTTCGAAGTAGAGGGCGTAACCACCATTGAGGTCACCGAGGGCAGCGAGCACTCCTTGGCCCTCGGATGATGACCACTCAGCGTCGACCACCACGGAGAAGCCTCCAAAGGGAAAGGGCAGCGATTCATCGTTGACCGGACCACCTTCGGGGCGAACCGTCAATGAGCGCCCTGGAGGCCAGGCGGCGAAGATGATCTTCACTAAGCGCTTGGCAATGCCGTCATCGAGAGGCAAGACATTGTTGCGCTGCGCTTCGCTAAACCACAGCGCTTCGAGCTCAGCCACGCGTTCGGGTTCTTCACTCGCGAGATTCTTGGTCTCGGCGAAGTCCTCGGAGATCTTGTAGAGCTCCCATTCGTCTTGTGCGAAGTCGCGAGAACCCAGGAGCTCACGCTCATCAAAGAGGGTGTCGGAAACATGATTGGTGGTCATTTTGTAGCCACGGTGATAAATCGATCGACTGCCAAACATCTCGAAATACTGCGTCTCGTGAAGGCTTGGCGCATCAGCCTTTGCGAAGACCTCTCTCAGACTTTTACCGTCCACCTCTTGCTGCGTCACTCCATCGACCACATCAGGCTGGGCTATTCCCGCAAGGTCTAAGAGCGTGGGGGCGAGGTCAACGACGTGGGTGAACTGCTCGCGAATCTTGCCGGGGTCAGTGATGCCCTGTGGCCAGTGCACAACAAGGGGAGTGCGCGTGCCACCCAGCCAGGAGTAGCGCTTCCAGAGTTTGAAGGGCGTGTTACCCGCCCAGGCCCAACCCCAGGCGTAGTGGTTGTAGGTGCTTGGTCCGCCCCAGTCATCATAAGAAGCGAGGTTGTGCTCGACGCTTTCGGTGAGCATGTTGGTGAAGCGATGTTCGTTACTTGAACCCTGCAGGCCACCTTCTGCACTCGCTCCATTGTCAGAGAAGAGCATGATGATGGTGTTGTCGAGTTGGTCAATGCGCTCAAGTGCCTCTACGACCTTGCCCACCTGCGCATCGGTATGGGTGAGAAATCCCGCAAAGACTTCTTGCTGGCGAGCCATCATTTTGCGCTCGTCGGCGGAGAGATCACTCCAGGCCTGCACCCAAGGTGGCCTTTCGCTCAGTTGCGTGCCTTCAGGCACGACACCAAGTTCGAGCTGTCGAGCAAAGGCATCTTCGCGCCATGCTTCCCAGCCGGCGTCGAAGGCTCCCTTGTAGGGCTCCACCCATTCGGGGGCAACGTGATGAGGAGCGTGCATGGCGCCCATGGCCAAGTACATGAAGAAGGGCTTCTTGGGTGCAGCTTGCTGTTGGCTATAGATCTGGCGGATGGCTTGGTCAGCCAAGTCTTCAGAGAGGTGATATCCCTCTTCGTAGGTGGCGGGAGGATCGATGTAGTGATTGTCGCGAACCAGGTTCGGAGCCCAGTGATTGGTGTCACCTTGCAAAAAGCCGTAGTAGTGCTCAAAGCCCATACCCAAGGGCCAAGAGCTAAAGGGCCCAGCCTCGGAGCGCTCAAAGCGAGGGGTGAGATGCCATTTGCCAACGGCCATGGTGGAGTAGCCCTCATCACGAAGGAGGCGAGGGAGGGGAGTAGCGGACTTTGGAATACGGGCGTGGTATCCGGGGTAGCGAAAACTGAGGTCAGCCACGAGACCCATTCCTACGGCATGGTGGTTTCTTCCCGTCATAAAGGCCGCACGCGTTGGTGAGCAGAGTGAAGTCACATGGAAGCGATTGAAACGCAGTCCGCCCGCGCCGAGTCGATCGAAGGTGGGGGTGGAAATGTTGCCGCCGAAACCACCGAGGTGAGCAAAGCCGGTGTCGTCGAGAACAATGGCGACAATATTGGGCGAGCCCTTGGCTGGCTTCTTGAAGGCGAAGGGGATTTCTTCAGCCGAAGTAAGTAACTCGCTATCGATGTGTTGGTTCATGCTTTTGCCCCCGAATAGTGATGTCGCCATGGTAGGACGCTTCGCTAGGCAGGGTGAAAGGCAGTCGGGCTAGGCCTGCAGGTAGCCTCAGATGATGGTGATAGCGAAGGACGGAGCCCAAGGTCCTGCTCGCAGCAGAAAAGGACTCATTGTTCTAGCCATTCTGTCGATCTGTGTGATCGCTGGGCTTGTTGTTTGGGCAAGCAGGTCGAGTAGCTCTTCCAAGAGCAATCTCGGCCCTCAAGCAAAGGTTTTGGCTGCAGTCACGCAGGAGGCTGCCTTCTCCTATTCCCTGAGAGCAGCGGTGACTGCCGAGGATGAGGCGCGCACCTTGGCAATTACCGATATGGCTCAGGCTTTGAACCCCAGCGACCACGACTTGACCCTCGAA
>CAZTQJ010000177.1:0-860 GCA_964615615.1 uncultured Acidimicrobiaceae bacterium | reverse complement strand
CTATCCATCATCGTTCCCGGAACTCCTGGAGCACTTCCAACATCAGCAGTCACGACGGGAACGGCATCGCCCGAGTTGACCCGCGCTCGCGTGTCCTGGGCCAAAGACCATGTCGATGAAGTCGCGATGCATGATGAGCTCTATCTCTTGCCGTCTTCTCGGAACGCAGCCTTGAGTTATCTCGGCTTTCCGACAGCAGCTCGCCTTGCCAAGCGTTGGTCTTCGATCGCAACGTCCCTGCAGGCAGCAGCAGGTTCGGTAAACACCGCTTCCTATGAGAATCTGCTCAACAGCATTGGCCTTGGTCCAGCGGCCTCACCAAAGGTGAAGCACTTCAAGAAAGTTCACTGGGAAGGAAGAACACTGCTTTCCTTTTCGACACAGATTCGCTCGTCATCCATGACCTGTGGAATGGGGGAGGCCCATTGGTTGGCAACTACCTATGTGGACCCCAAGAGCTTCTTGCCGGTTGTGGCTGTATTGCAGGGTGATGGACCGTTTAATCCACCGAACAATCCTTCGACAGCTGGAGTATTGCGCGCCACCAGCACCATCAGGTTCAGTAAATGGGGCAAGGCGCCAGAAGCTCTGCAGCCGGTTAAGCCTCTGGCGATTGATCTTGAGGTGCAGCGCAGTATGAAGCGCGGCATGCAATCAGCCGCCTACGCAGCGATTGCTCCCTGACCGAGAAGCATTGGTGCGCCCCTCGGGATTCGAACCCGAAACCTGCGGATTAAGAGTCCGTTGCTCTGCCATTGAGCTAGAGGCGCGTGGCGACAATAGCAAAACGGCTGAGCCGAGCCATTCTTTTTGAGATTTAGCGCTGAAGTGACTTGGTTTCGAGGAACTCGTCAAGGCCA
>CAZTQJ010000176.1:0-3602 GCA_964615615.1 uncultured Acidimicrobiaceae bacterium | reverse complement strand
AGCAAGGTGATCGAGTTTCTCCTAGCCCGCGGACTCTTGTTGCGTAGCACCGACGAGATTGATCGCCGGGTCAGCCGCGTAGCGCTTACGCCTTTAGGCCGCTCAACCCTGAAGCAAGTTCGTGCCGCCCGTAGCGCCTTTTTGGCCGAACGCCTTGCGGACATGGAAGGCATGGATCATCAGCGCCTAGAAGAGCTGGTGGCAGTTCTGGAAGCGATGAGTTCATGACAGGCCTCCGCCTGCTGACAAGCAAAACCTTTGATGCCCTGTCGATCCGGAATTTTCGTATTTACTTTCTGGGTCAACTCACATCATTCTCAGGCACATGGATGCAGGCTGTTGGCCAAGGTTGGTTGGTCTTAGAGCTTGGTGGCGGGGGAGTGGCTCTCGGAACGGCCATCGCCTTGCAGTATGTCCCCATGCTTCTCTTGGGCTCCTGGGGTGGATTGATTGCCGATCGCCTCGACAAACGCAAACTCCTTCTGGCCACCAATACAAGCGCCGGGCTCCTCGCATTGCTCATGGGCATCATGGTCAGCAGCTCCCTCGCGAGCATCCCAGCCGTATTTGTCCTTGCTGGACTGCTCGGCGTCGTGAACCTCTTTGATAACCCAGCACGTCAAAGTTTTGTTATCGAGATGGTTGGCCGCGACAAGCTCTCGAACGCCATCTCCTTGAACTCAGTGCTGGTCAATGGGGCGCGCGCCATTGGGCCTGCAATCGCCGCGGTACTCATCGCAACAGTCGGCATAGCTAGTTGCTTCTATGTGAACGCTGCAAGCTACATTCTCGCGCTGATTGCACTTTGTTTGATTCGCGGCAGTGAACTTCGACCTTCGAAACCACTCAAGCGGACTAAGGGTCAGGTGCGTGAAGGTCTGCGATACGTGGCCGATAACCCCAGCCTGCGTCAACCGCTCCTAGCCATGGCGGTGGTGGGAACCTTCGCGTTTAACTTCACCACGAGTCTTCCGCTCCTGGCGAAAATCACCTTTCACGGTCACGCCAGTCTCTATGGGGCCATGATGGCCGCGATGGGGATCGGCGCTATCGCTGGTGGCCTCTACATTGCCCATCGATCTCGGCCTAGCGAGCGGCTCCTTGGCGTCTTGGGCCTCTGCTTCGCGTCGGTAATGGCGGTTCTCGCTATGGCCCCAAGCGCTGGCCTTGCGGTGGCTGCGCTCGTGCCCATGGGGGCCTTCTCTATTGCCTATGTCTCTACGACAAACGCTCTGCTCCAGCTGCAAACCGCGGCGCAATTCAGGGGTCGCGTCATGGCACTGCATGCGGTTGCCTTCCTTGGCTCTACACCCATTGGGGCACCAATCATTGGCGCCATCGCCGCCGGCATAAGCCCAAGGCTGGCTATTGGCCTAGGCGCGCTAGCCACCTTCCTCGCAAGCTCGCCCTTCCTCCGTGGGAGAAGGGGTCAAATCTTGGCGGTGGCGCAGCCGCATGAACTCGCTGAGGCCTAGGCCTTTACGGGCTTGGGCTCCTTGGGTAAACCTAGGGCACGCTCACCAACAATGTTGCGCTGGATCTCCGAAGATCCACCCCAGATCGACTCTGATCGCGAGAAGAAGAACGAAGCCTGGAGGTCGGATACGGGGTAATCAGCTCGACCACGGCGTATGCCAGGAAGAATTGATTCCGCGCCATCTCCACCGGTGAGGATCTGACTATTCATGCCGAGGATGTCCATGCCTAAGAGCATCATTTGCTTGTGCACTTCTGGCCAGAACATCTTGTTGCAGGCACCAAGTTTTGCTGCATGGTGCGTGTCATGTAGTGAGTCAGTGAGGGCGCGATAGCCGTTCACCTCCATGATCTTGATCCAACCCCAGGCTTCGGCAAGGCGCTGGCGGGTGAGTGGGTCCTCGTTGAGGCCATTGGTCTTTGCGATGTCCAAGATCGCATTCCACTCACGCAGGAAACGCCTGAAGCCAGTGGTGGCTGAAGTTCCCCGCTCGAAACCCAGTGTGGTCATGGCGACGTACCAACCATTGTTGAGACCGCCGACGACACTGTCCTTCGGGCAACGGGCTTCAGTGAAGAAGACTTCATTGAATTCGGCTGAGCCATCCACCTGGGTGATTGGTCGCACTTCAATACCGTCTTGCTTCATGGGAACGAGCAAGTAAGAGATGCCCTTATGCGGCGGCGCATCGGGGTCGGTTCGGGCGAGCAAGAAGATGTAGTCCGCATATTGCGCTTGCGTCGTCCAGACCTTCTGGCCGGTGATGACCCATTCGTCACCATCGAGCTCAGCCTTCGTGGCGAGCGCGGCAAGGTCGGATCCGGCATTGGGCTCAGAGAAACCTTGGCACCAAGAAATCTCACCCTTAAGAATTCCGGGAATAAATTCTTTCTTCTGCTCTTCGGTGCCCCACTGCAGAATGGTTGGGCCCACCAAGGTGTCGCCGAAGAAGTCTGCGCGAAGCGGCGCTTGAGCGCGTGCGAACTCCTCGTTGAGGACAACTGACTCAATGAGGCTCAGCCCCTTCCCGCCGTACTCCACGGGCCAACTCGCGCAGATCCAACCACCGGCAAAGAGCTTTGTCGTCCATTCCTCGTTAAAGGCTTTGCGATCGTCTGGTGTCATGGTGAATCCAGGCTCGAACCAACCCTTAGGGAGGTTTTCTTCTAGCCAGCCACGAATGACGCTGCGAAAGGCTTCTGCTTCAGGGGGATAGGTGAGGTCCATGCCCGAAGCGTAGTCATTAAGGGCCCCTGTGCTCCACTTTGGGGCCCTAGGGGTGGCTTGGTAGGATGGTCAACCCATGTCCCTCCCCATCCAGAGCCACCCTCATGCCTAGAAGCCCCCGTGAAGTCGTCCGTGAGACCCGCGCCTCTTGGAAGCGGTCTCGTGACGTCGTGATACCCGGGGCTATTGCTGCCCGTCCTCCCGCCCCAGGGGGCAAGAGGATTGCCTTTCTGATTTACCGCGGCAACCCCCGCTGTGGCGGCCAGGGCGTCTACACCCGCCATCTGACCCGTGAACTCGTGGCTCTCGGACACAGCGTTGAAGTCTTTGCTGGGCCCCCTTGGCCCGAGCTTGATGAGGGTGTCGGCTTTACCCCAGTAGCAGGCCTTGACCTCTACCGCGAGCCCGATCCCTTCCGCCTGCCTGCGCTCCGCGAGTTCAAGGATGCCGAGAGCTGGTTGGAGTTCGGAACGATGATTTCGGCTGGCTTCGGCGAGCCTCTGGCATTCTCGAAGCGCGTGCGCAAGATCTTGAATGCGCGTCGTGATGACTTTGACATCATTCATGACAATCAGTGCCTCGGCACAGGGATTGGTCAGTTGGTGGAAGACGGATGGCCAATGCTGATGACGCTGCATCACCCCATAACCGTCGACAGGAAGCTTGCCCTAGACAAGGCCACCAATGCCTATCAGCGCTTCAATACCAAGCGCTGGTTCGGTTTCTTGCGCATGCAGGTACGTGTGGCTAAGCAGATGCCCCATGTATTGACCGTTTCCCGCTCATCGAAGCGCGATATCACTGCCCAAATGGGTGTTGCTACCGAGCGCATGACCGTTGTGCCAGTAGGCGAGATCGGAAGAGCACACGTCTGAACTCCAGTCACCTGAAGCTATCT
>CAZTQJ010000175.1:0-3643 GCA_964615615.1 uncultured Acidimicrobiaceae bacterium | reverse complement strand
CAGACGTGTGCTCTTCCGATCTGAAACAGGGCGGCCCTGTCGTTCTCGGTCATGACGACCACGGGTGAGGATAACTACTGAAGCCACAGTGAATTACTGATCTACGGGCCGAAGGGCAAGTCACCGGCGACGGTCACGCGATGCATAAGCCGGCGACCCTCGTAGTCAGCGCTGGCGTAGTGCATCGTCGAACGGTTATCCCAAATTGCCACATCGCCTGCCTGCCAGCGCCAGCGAACGGTGCATTCGGGACTTGAGGCGATTTCGTAGATCAGCGAAAGGATCCGATCCGCCTCTAGGGGATCCCAGCCTTCGATCGTTTTCGTAAAGGTGGGGTTTACAAACGCGCTCCGCTTTCCCGACTCGGGGTGCACGCGCACCAGCGGGTGCGTCACCTCGGCAATCTCCTTCAAGGTTTCGGCGCCTTCAGCGTTTGCACGCATACGCTCAAAGGTCTTTCCCGTCCAGTGGACAGCCCGGGCAGATTCAAGATCTACACGCAGGTCCGCGGGGAGTGCGTCCCAGGCCGCCTCGAGATTTCCCCAGAGTGTGTCCCCGCCAAAAGCAGGCACGACCACAGCTGACAAGACCGTAACTGCCGGCGGCGTTTGCGCAAAGGTCACATCGGTGTGCCAACGGTTGTTGTAACTCGTGGAACCGGCATTGTCACCAACGCCCAGCAGATAGTTCGTCGAGTCCAGCACCAGAACTTCAGGATGTGCGTCATCAAGGCCACCGACCAAGGGGTGAGCGGGCGTCAATTCACCAAATACTGAAGCCAAGCGAACCAGCTGCGTTGGATCGAGGTGCTGATCACGAAAGAACAGGACTTTGTGCTCGACTAATGAACTGTTCAGAAATTCTTGTTGCTCCTGCCCCTCAATATTCGCGAGGCTGATGCCGTGGACCAGGGCACCTACGCGCTGAGTGAGCTTTTCGACTGTCAGCGCTCCCGTAGCCATAGGCGAATCCTAGGACACTGCAGACCTGAGGGCCTTGTCGCTAGGCTCCAAACATGGCTTCAGACTTACTCACAAGCTTCACGAGAGACTCCTTTAGCTACGAAGGCGTCACCCACGCCGTCTACAGAAAAGGAAATGGCCCCGCCGTCATCATCATCGCTGAAGTGCCGGGCATTACCCCAAAGGTCCTGGACTTTGCCAACCGCGTGGCTGCTTCGGGCATGGCTGTTTGCCTTCCCAGTCTTTTTGGCACTGACGGGAAAGAACCGAGTCTCCCCTATGCCGCCAAGACGATGCTGCGCAGTTGCGTGAGTCGTGAGTTCACCCTTTTTGCGACCGGTAGCTCGAGTCCGGTCATTACTTGGCTCAAGGCTCTTGCTCGCCAAGAACACAGCCACCATGGAGGCGCGGGAGTTGGGGTAGTCGGCATGTGCCTCACTGGTGGTTTCGGACTTGCCATGATGGCTGATGATTCCGTGATTGCCCCTGTGCTCTCCCAGCCAAGTTTGCCGATTGCGCTGAAAAAGCGAAATCGATCTTCGCTTGGCCTCTCTCAAGACGAGCGCGATAAAATCGCCGCAAGGGCTGCAGCCGGCGTCTGCGTCCTTGGATTGAAATTCACCCACGATCCACTCGTTCCCGCTGAGCGCTTCGCCGCACTTCGTGACCTCCTTGGCGATAATTTTGTGGGCGTTGAAATAGACTCTTCACCGGGGAATCCCTATGGCCACCCGAAAGCAGCTCACTCCGTGCTCACCGAGCACCTCGTCGATGAGCAAGGAACGCCAACCAGAGAGGCCTTGGATCAGGTGCTCGCATTTCTTAAAGAGCGCGTCCAGGCCTAAGTTTCTAAGAAGCTGGTAGAGACCAGCCCATAGATTCAGCGATTTCGCGACAACTCGGGCAGATCGGATATCGCCGAGGATCACGACCAGGAATCCATTCTTTTCCGCAGAGCGCACGAACGGCGACACCGTTCACCATGCCCTCAACGACCCCAGTCCCAGCTTTTACAAAGTCACCCTTTTTCGGGGAAAAGCCTTCCAGGACAACATGGGTGAAGCGATCGTGATCGCCGTCTCCGGCCTGAGGCAATACCTCAGGCTCTGCAAGTTCAGCCTCAATGGTCGTCTGCGTATCGGTCATCGTCGCGCAGGCTACCGCGCTTGGCACCTTGGGCGCTCTCTGGCAGGCTGTAGCCGTGGCCAAGCGAAAGAAACGACAGCCCCGGGAACAGCCCAAGGGCATTAGCTCCACCCACTGGAGGGCTGACGGCGCGGCGAAAGCCAGCTATGCCTCCCAAGGAGAAGCCATGTCGGCAGCCGACGAGCGCCGCTGGGAATCTGGGGTTGAACTCTCGGTCTACCGCTGCGGCTTCTGCTCTGCCTGGCATCTTGGTCAGCTCGGCAGCCGTCAGGGCTAAATCCCCCTGCAGACCGCTCGTGTTAGGGCTAATGTCCTCTAAATCGGACAGTGTGTCCGATTGATTCCGAGGAGTAACTGTGGCCAGCACCGACGTCAACTTGATGAATCCCGCAACCTTCGTACCAAGCGTGCCTCATGACTACTTCACCGACCGGCGCGCCAATGCCCCGGTTGAGTGGCGTGAAGAAAACGACTGGGCCGGATACTGGTCCATCACGGGATACAACGACTGTGTGCGTGTAAATCGCGAGTGGGAAGAATTCTCCTCCTACGAGAAGTGCTCACTCCCCTTCGACATGCCCGACGACCAAATTGAAGCCCAGCGCATGATGATGCTCAATATGGACCCACCCTTGCATACCCGCTACCGCAGATTGGTGAACAAGGGCTTTACCCCTCGCATGGTGCGCGACCTTGAGGTCAGCATCCACCGTTCAACCGACCTCATTTTGAATGCCGTATGCGAGAAGGGCGAGGCGGACTTCGTGGTCGATATCGCTGCGGAACTTCCCCTCGTGGTCATCGCTGAGCTTCTTGGTGTGCCTCATGAAGACCGGCACAAGATGTTCGACTGGTCAAACAAGATGATTGGCAACCAGGATCCCGAATATCAACTCACTGAAGAAATCAGTGCCCAGGCTGCCGGAGAACTCTATGTGTATGCCTCTTCCCTCTTTGCCAATAAGCGCGGAAACCCCCATGAAGACTTGATGAGCGTGCTCACTCAGGTAGAAGTGGAAGGCGAACAGCTCAGCGACCTTGAGCTCGAGCTCTTCTTCCTCCTCCTAACCGTTGCGGGCAATGAGACCACGCGGAATCTGATCTCCGGTGCCATGCACACCTTCTTCCAGAACCCCGACCAGTGGGCCATGTTGCGCGACGACCGCTCCCTCATGCCCACTGCCATCGAGGAGATGTTGCGCTATGTCACCCCCGTGATGAATTTCCGCCGCACAGCAATGACGGACGTGACTCTCGGAGACCAGACCATCAAAAAGGGCGACAAGGTGCTCTTCTGGCATGCATCGGCAAATCGTGACGAAAGCATTTTTGAGGACTCCCAGAAATTCGACATCACGCGCAATCCCAACCCCCACATGACTTTTGGTGGCGGCGGACCGCACTTCTGCCTTGGAGCGAACCTTGCCCGCATGGAAATCAAGGTGATGTTCGAGCACATCCTTGACCGTATGCCCGACATCACCCAAGCGAGATCGGAAGAGCGTCGTGTAGGGAAAGAGTGTTCAGAGCCGTGT
>CAZTQJ010000174.1:0-3671 GCA_964615615.1 uncultured Acidimicrobiaceae bacterium | reverse complement strand
CAGAGAAGCGGTGGATATCAAAACCTTGACCGATTCTCATGAGTGCTCCCCGCGTGCATTGAGGCTCGCCTCAAGGAGCACGAGATCCCCTGGGCTCGTGATCTTGAGGTTTCCCAATTCGCCCTCAATTACTTGAACCCTTGCGCCCATCGCCTCCACTAAGGCCGCATCATCGGTGGCCTCAGCCAAGGAGGCGTGAGCCGCAAAAAGCAGGGGAGCCTTAAAGCCCTGAGGAGTCTGCACGGCTACCAGCGTGGCACGATCTGGCGTGGAGACCACGACGCGGCCATCAACACTGTCTTGCACGACCTTGATGGTGTCCGCAAGGCTAATCCCAGGGATCACGGCATCAGCGCCGCCTTCAACGGCGGCCACCACAGCGGCAAAGAGCTCGGCTGAAGCGGCTGGACGTGCGGCATCATGAATCAAAATAATTTCTGCATCGGCCGGAATAAGCGCAAGTCCCGCACGGACCGATGCGCTACGAGTCGCTCCCCCGGCTACGACATGGGCACCTTCGACTGGCTCATGGGCCAGGTCATGAGGAACCACAAGGACGACGTCATCCGTCACCGTCCTGGCTGCAGTAATGCAATGCTGCACAGAAGGCTGACCGAGCAAATGTAAAAATTGCTTACGGCCACCGAAGCGAGTTCCCTCTCCGCCGGCCACGAGCACTACCCAGACCCGAGGGTGGGTCTTGGTCAGCGTTCAACCCCGAGTGCTTCAGACAGACGGGCCTCAGCGGTCTCTTCATCAACGTTGAGCGCAAAAGTGAGTTCCGAAACCAGAATCTGACGAGCACGAGAGAGCATGCGCTTTTCACCAGCCGACAAACCCTTGTCCTTGTCACGAACCGAAAGGTTCCGAACTACTTCAGCAACTTGGTAGACATCACCGGAGCGCAGTTTCTCTGAGTGGTTCTTGTAGCGACGCGACCAGTTGGTGGGAACGCGAATTTCTTTTTTGCCGAGCACAGCAAAAACTTCAGCGACCTCTTCGTCGTTGATAACTTCGCGCAGGCCAACACCTTCGGTGTTGTCGACGGGCACCGAAAGCGTCAGGTCGCCGTAGGCGAGCTTGAGGACAAGGTATTCCTTCTTTTCTCCGAAGGCTTCCTTCTTCTCTTTGCGCTCAATCGTGGCGGCCCCGTGGTGGGGATAGACGACCTTGTCTCCAACCTTGAAACCCATACTGCTCCTTGCTTAAGTCCCCGCCGGGCGTGGCTTGCCCGTCTGGCGGGGTTTGGGGACTCTCCATTGTACCAAGCCGGTGGAGTTTGAGCGCCGGAGCGCTCTAGGCAGACTGAGCCTGCCTGCTTGGGCTCACCATAGTGAGCAGATTGACCGCCTCGCTTAAGGAGGAAACCGGGCGAACTGCCGGGTTCTCATGCTTGCTGAGGCCTCTGGGCACAATGATGGGCCCAAGACCCAGGCGGAGGGCTTCGGCAATTCGAGCCTCGAGATGGTCCACTTGACGCAGTTCCCCCATCAGTCCCAATTCACCAATGACCGCTGCCCGTGGCGCGCTCGGCGTAGCCGTAAGCGCTCCCACGATGGCCAGCGCCAGCCCAAGGTCGGCTGCAGGTTCGACTACCCGCGAGCCCCCAGCGACTGAGCAATAGAGGTCGCTACTCCCAAGACCAAGACCCAGTCTCTGCTCGCAGATACCCAAGATTTGATTGAGGCGCCCCGAGTCAAAGCCGGTTACATGGCGTCGCCCCCTTGAGCCAGATGATGAGACCAAGGCCTGGAGCTCAACGACCCTGGCCCGTGCCCCTAGGACAGTGGGTACCAAAACCGAACCCGGACCACCGATGCGGTCAGAGAGCACCAGCGATCCCGCATCGGGACTATCTACCAGTCCCGTCGAACCAAGACTCAAGATGCCCAACTCCCCGGTAGGTCCAAAACGATGTTTGAGCGCGTGAACACTACGCAGCGGAGTTACGCGATCACCCTCTACGAGCAAAACGGAATCCACCAGGTGTTCGAGTGTTCGTGGACCACCGGGGCTACCGTCCTTGGTCACATGGCCGAGAATGATTACCGTAATACGATCGCGTTTCGCTAATGCCACAAACTGCTCGGTGACTTCGCGCACTTGGCTCACTGAGCCCGGGGAACCTGGGACCGAGGCGATGCCCAAGGTCTGGACGGAATCCACCACGACCGTTTTCGCGCCGTGATGCAGTACAGCCTCAATAGCCACCTCCAGCGAGCGAGTCGGGACGCAGTAGAGATCACTTCGCTCAATACCAAGACGCTTCGCGCGACCGGCAATCTGCTCAGCACTCTCTTCACCAGCCACGAGCATGACTGGTCCTTCATGAGCGCTCCCGAGCAGTTGTAAGGCGAGGGTTGATTTTCCTATGCCGGGCTCGCCGGCAAGCAAGGTCACCGAACCGGGCATGAGGCCACCGCCTAAGACGCGGTCGAGTTCGGTCAAGCCGGTTGCTTGAGCCTTGGCGTCGTGTTCTTCCAAAGCAGCAAGTAAGATCGGACCACCCTGCTGATCAGCAACGCGAGCCCGTGGTTCTATGGTTCCCCAGTGGTCACAGGCGTCACATCGGCCTAGCCATACGAGTTGATCCACCCCGCAGGCGGTACAGGTGAACTGAGGGATTTTCTTTGCGGCCATGACCGCAAGTTAGAACCTCGCTGTGACGATCTAGATCGAAATGCTGAATTACTCAGCGATGGGCTCGGAGCCCGCGAGTGCGAGTTCCGGAGGCTCAAAGCCGTCGATGGCGGCAAAACTCAACTTCGTTTCGCCATCCTCACCCGTCTCCGTGTCAATCACGATGGTTTGGCCAACGCGGAACTCTTTCCAGAGCAATTTTTCGGAGAGTTCATCTTCGATGAGTTGCTGGATCGCGCGACGCAGTGGCCTTGCTCCAAGCTCTGGGTCATAGCCCTTGTCAGCAAGGTGCATCTTGGCTGAAGGCGTGAGTTCAAGACCCAGACCCTGGAGGCTGAGCTGCTCAGCAGTCCTCGCGATGAGGAGGTCCACAATCTGGACCACTTCGGGCTTGGAGAGCTCGTGGAAGACAATGACATCGTCGATACGGTTCAAGAACTCAGGGCGGAAGTGCGCCTTGAGAGCGTCGTTGACCTTTTCTTTCATCTTCTCGTAGGTCACCGCTCCACTGGACTTCGCAAAGCCCACGGAAGTACGACGTAGGTCAGCCGTACCAAGGTTAGAAGTCATGATCAAGACAGTGTTCTTGAAGTCCACGGTCTTGCCCTGGGCATCAGTGAGGCGACCGTCTTCAAGAATCTGCAAGAGCGTATTAAAGACATCGGGGTGAGCCTTTTCGACTTCGTCGAAGAGCACCACGCTGAAGGGCTTGCGGCGCACCGCTTCGGTCAACTGACCACCCTCGTCGTAGCCGACATATCCAGGAGGCGAACCAACCAGACGGCTGACGGTGTGCTTCTCCATGTACTCACTCATGTCGAGCTGAATCAGCGCGTCCTGGTCGTCAAAGAGAAATTCGGCCAGAGCCTTCGCGAGTTCGGTCTTTCCCACACCCGTGGGTCCAAGGAAGATGAATGAACCGGCGGGGCGCTTGGGGTCCTTGAGGCCTGCACGCGTGCGACGGATCGCCTTGCTCAGGGCGCCAAGATCGGAAGAGCACACGTCTGAACTCCAGTCACCTGAAGCTATCT
>CAZTQJ010000173.1:0-3677 GCA_964615615.1 uncultured Acidimicrobiaceae bacterium | reverse complement strand
CGTAAGGCCCGGTGTAGGCGTACTCTTCGACCACCCACACTGAGGCAGCGTCACCTGAGTTAACCGATTCGGTTGCAACGGCTTCACTCTGGCCACCGTCAACGAGGTTCATATTGTCGTTGATCTGACTTTGAGTCATGGCCGCAACCGCGAACTTCGAGTTCTCAGGAGTGAGCTGCTCAAGGCTGGGGGCATCAGGAGATGACTGTGCGTAGCGGTAATACCAAACCGCATCTAGTGGCGCATGTCCGGGAGGCTGAACACCGTTTTGCAGGTTCTGCTGGACGGCTTCGCCGGCAGGGGTGGGCACGATGACGGGCTGGACGATGGGCACGGGGCTGAGCGTGTTGTTCGTATAGCCGTTACCAACCGAAGTGCCACCGTAGAGTTCAAGGTGGCCGGGGTTTGAGGGGTTGTCACAGAGCCAGGAGAGGTGTTGATCGCCTGGCTGGATGGTGACATAGACGCCGAAGTGGTCTATGCCTCCTACAGGGGTAGAGGCTGACCAGCTGCCGCCTCCACCGTCGATTGCAGCCCAGCGAACGTCAATGCCAGTGGCGCCACTCGGGAAGCTCATATCGGTGATGGTGGGCTGTCCATAGGTGCCGTAGTACTGGTAGGGGGCTTCTGCTTGGGTGACGCCTTCAATCTGTACGTCAAAACCCTGACAAGTTCTATCCGTGGTGTTATAGACGTCAAAGTTTGAAAGGAAGCCACTCCCGGGGTGGCCCTGCGGGGCAGGGGAAGCCGCAGCGCGGTGCACTGAAGCAAGTGCTGGAACAACCAGCATGGTGGCGAGGGCGAATATAGCCAAGAGGCCCCTCGTCGAAGCCTTCACACTGCGTGAATAAGAACCTTGCATGTCTTCCCCTGTCTTTGGAGTTAGGCAATGGACTTGCCTATCTGGCCATCTTCCCGGCCTCAGTTGTCGTCCTGATGAGAACAGCCTAAGAAATTCCTTAGCAAGCACTTAGGGCCTAAAGTCCTTAATATCAGTACATCTAGAGGAGATCTACAGGAGATCCAGAGGAACTCGGGGCCTTAGCGGTGATGCTGAAGGTAGAAGACTTCACGAGCGACGATGGCCACCAGGCTCTGCAGCGCAAGGTTCACGTCGCTTTGGTGGAGGCCTGAGTTCGCATTGCCGCTACTGGCCTTTGGTCTGGCATTCACCTTGACCCCGGCTGGGTAGGTCTTGGATTCCAGCGCGGTGACGTGGAGCCAGTGGACACCCTTGCTGAACTCACAGGCCGATCGATAGAGACCGGGGTAGGTCGAATAGGGGGCCGAGGTGCCAGGCGAGGTGAGCATGTAGGAGTTGAGGCGGGCAAAACCCTTGCCAAAACTCGCAGGGTTGACACAAGCTACTTGGACGCCGTGCTTGGCTGTTTGGCCCCAGAGCATGCTCACCCCTTGGCCAGGAATACCAAAACCGGAAGTCTTGGGAGGCTGGCGGTAAAAAGAGGAGTAGGCAATGGCGCAGCCCAATTGGTGACCCGAACTGCAAAGGGGGATGTGCTTGAAGGCACCGCCGATCTTCTTGCCCGGAGCCACGGTCAGGTTGCCACCAATCAGTAATGCGGATACCAAGCGCTTGCGCAGCGCGGGAACGCCGTCAATGCGCTCGTGGATGAGGCGAATGAGGAGGGCTGCACCCTGAGAGTGGCCGATGAGAACGAAACGGCGACCCTGACTCAAGTTCTGGATGTAGTCATTCCAGCCCACCAGCATCGAACGATAGGCAGTCTCGAGAGCCTGCTTGCCCTTCTGGGGGTGTCGGTAGCCCTCAGTGAGCCCTGTGTTGGTGACCTGGTGGTAAAGGGGGACAAAGAGTCGGCATTGGGAAGTGAAGGGTGCAGCTTGAGCCTGGGTAATCAACTTGATGACCGGGGAGGGGTCGAGTGAGGCATTCATGCCAGGTTCATTGGAGAGCGTCGGGTATACGTAGAAGCAGTCAATAGCGGGCTTTTTGGGGCGATTGACCGTGATGGTCTGACTTGCGCCCACGATGGGGACTGACTGGTAGTTCAAGGCTGCGGTGCAAGGGCTGTCGGTGATGCCTGGGGCGCAGAGCCAGGGAGCCTTCGCGGCATGAACGGTCGAGGATTTCGCAGAAGCTGGTGACAGGCCTCCAGAAAAGCCGGTCACGAGGCTGCTGGCCAAGAAGGCCAAAGAGAGGCTACGGACAATCCAACTACGCAAGAGGCTTGAGTTCATACCCAGAGCGTAGGTCAAAGAAGCAATGGAGAAATCAGGGCTGGAGGGCTAGCGTTGATCTCGTGTTGAAGCTTCCCATCCTTGCGCTCGATCCAGAACTTGCCCTTCCGGCATATGCGCATGACCATGATGCGGGTTTTGACCTTCTCGCACGCGAATCCCTCCAGCTCGCGGCAGGGGGTGGCAGGGCATTAGTTCCTACCGGCATTGCCCTAGCCATTCCTGAGGGCTATGCCGGCCTCGTGTTACCCCGCAGTGGCCTTGCGGCAAAACATGGCATCACCTGCTTGAACGCTCCTGGACTCATCGACGCTGGCTACCGCGGTGAGCTCAAGGTGATCTTGATTAATCACGATCCAGAGCAGTCCTATGAGATCAAACGCGGTGATCGCATTGCTCAATTGGTCATCGTTGCCGTTGCCACGGCTCAGCTAACGATGGTGCAGACAGCGCAAGAACTTGGAGAGACTGCGCGCGACGAGGGTGGCTTCGGGAGTTCGGGACGTTGAGCAGTCGAGTCATTAGTGGCCTCGATGCAGCCTTTTGGCACCTTGATGGACCCGGCTCGCCTATGCAGGTGGGCATGGGGGTCATCTTGGATCCGCCAGAAGGCCGTCGCGCATTCTTTTCTCCAGCCTCACGCTTCGAGCAGATCCGTGCCGTCTTTGCCGAACGCATTCACCTCGTAGCGCCCATGCGTCAGCGCCTTCTTTCGCCGCCACTCGGCCTGGGTGCAACCGTCTTCGCCGATGATCCTGAATTTGATATCGATGATCACCTTTCGCGTATTGGACTGCCCGATCCCGGTGGTCACCACGAACTTGAAGACCTCTTTGCTGCTTTCATGGCGAGGCCCCTTGATGCCGATCGACCACTCTGGGAACTCACGGTTGTTGAGGGCCTCGCTCAAGAGCGAACTGCGGTCTTCGCGAAGCTTCACCATTCGATCATTGATGGCATTTCGGGTGCCGGGGCAATGGCTCACTTCTTTGACCTCGGCCCACGAGCACAGCCCATGAGTCCGGGTCCAGCCTTTTCGCCTTCGGCACTGCCTGGGGTGGCGGACCTTGCTGTGCAGGGTGCGCAAGGTTTGCTCCGTCAGGTATCTACGAGCCTTGGCGCCCTCACCAGGACGGTGGAAAACGCTGCGAGTGCGGTTGACTCCATAGCCAATCTTCCCGTCCTGCCATTTGCTGCTTCACGGTCTTCGGTCAGCGGGACTACTTCGTCAATGCGGCGTTACCGCAGCGTGGAGTTTGATCTCGCACGCCTCAAAGAAGCAGCGCGTCGCTACGACGCGACGGTTACCGAAACGATCTTGACGCTCGTTGGTGGCGCCCTGAGATTCTTGATGATTGAGCGCGGTGAGGATCCTGAACCTGACCTCAATGCCCTTGTCCCTATCACGGTTGATGACCTGCGCCACGGAAATGAGCTCGGTAATCACATCTCGGCGATGT
>CAZTQJ010000172.1:0-3688 GCA_964615615.1 uncultured Acidimicrobiaceae bacterium | reverse complement strand
GCCAGTGTCGTCGTAGGCCTGGGCGTAATACTCGGAACCGACGGGGACCTTTGGGTTCAGTGTCCAAGTGATCGTTGCTGTAGTACCGCCGCCACCGGAACTTGCGTTCACGGTGGACTGATCGGGAGACGCAAATCCCTCGATGCCTAAGCCTTCAAGATTTGATGCGGTGATCCCGATGAGGTAGTCAACGCCAGTTTGGAGGTTGCTGATCTTGCAACTCAAGGCCGCTGGGACTGTCACCTGACAATTATCAACAGGAAGAATGGTGCTTGGGTCATAGGCATTCACGGTGTAATCGATAAGGCTAGAACCACCCGTGTTTACTGGCGCCCTCCAAGTCGTTGTCAGTGATGAAGAGCCAGGAACGACAGTGATCGCTGTTGAAGCATCAGGCACACCAACAGGCAGGATAAGGGCATCATTAACTGCCGCTTCTCCAAGACCAAGGCTGTTGTGAGCCGTCACCGTTCCATCAAAAGCAACTCCGGTGGGGACGTCAGAGAAGCTGCACATCAATGGAGGAGCATTGGCAGGGTCGGGAATATCAAGTGAGCAAGAAGCGAAGTGCGCTCCATTGGCGTGACGAGTGATTTCGACGTCGTAACGATCGACTGCAGGACCGGTAAAGGGAGCCGGTGGGTTCCACATAACGGTGATAATTCCCGAGGTCATCGAAGTGGCGCCGGTACTTGAAGCAACAAAACTGGCCGTAGACGGCTTTCCCGGCACGGTGCTGGGATTGACAGCTGAAGCCAAGGATACGTTGAAGGACAGCATGCTCAATACTGTCGCCATCATTACCAGCACCCAGCTGCGAATTTTCACTCCGACCCCCTATAGACCTTGCGACTTAGGTTAGTCGTCACGGCTAGGTCAATGGGCATCGCCTAAACGGGCGCCAAGACAGGCCCATGGTCTTTGGGGAGCGGGATGCTGCGCTCCTTAATCAGGGCCACCAAATCATCGCGAATCCCGCTATGTTCGGGATTTTCATAGAGATTTTCGCGCTGCAGGGGATCCTCAGAGAGGCTGTAGAGCTCCCCTTCGCTGCCGTCATGGACCGTCCCTGGGCCATAGATGGTGCAGACATGACTATCAGTGGTCACCGTCCGGAGATGTACCTCTTTGCCAAACAATATTGAGTCCCACTCAGTCATGACGGCATCGCGACCCTGATCTTTGGCTTCTTGGTTGGAGCGAGGAAGCACCTGGCCTTCGAGATAATCCGGTGGGGCGATACCTGCAATGGAAGCAAAGGTTGGGGCGAGGTCAACAAGCCCGACGGGGCCAGTAAGTACTGCAGGTGTCTCCCCCGCCGACGCCGCTGGCCGCCAGATCAGAGGCAGCTTCATCAAACCGTCGACGTGATAGGGACCCTTGAACAGCAGGCCGAAGTCACCTTGCAACTCTCCGTGATCGGTGGTGAAGATGACGTCCACGTCATCATCCCAGCCCTTTGCTGCGAGCGTCTTCATGACCCGGCCAATAGCTTCATCAATCAGCTCAACCTCGATGGCGTTTAGTGCATTTACTTCGCGAACCTGATCGGCGGTCAAACTTGCTGGCGCCCAATGAGCAGGGGCTTCGTAGTTGGTCACCAGGGTGCCGTCATACCATTGACGCCAATGACGAGGCTTGCCATCGATCACCGCTTCTCGTTCTGACTGATTGGCGATGTATCCCTCAGGCAGATCTAGGTCGCGCCAATTCACACGACCCAACTCTGAAGATGGCGGATCCCAGGGGTGATGAGGATCGGGAAAACTCATCCAACAGAACCAATCGTCTTGGGCCTCTAGCGAGTCAAGCCAAGAAATAGTTCGGTCAGCGACCCAATCGGTGTGATACCACTCGCGCGGGATGGGGTTCATCCAAGCCTGAGGTGCGCCGTTATCGCCACCGCCCATGGCGTTGACTTCGAGGCTTCCATCAAGGACGGGATAGAACATGCCAGCCGCTTCTGGATGATGCTCTCCCAGCCAGCGCGCGTAGTGCAGCAGTCCGGCGGCACCATGCGTTGCAAATTCCATGTGCTCGAATCCGCGGTGAGGGCCCATGCGGCCGTCATGACCGAGTGAGTTTGCCGAAGTCGTGCCAAGGCCCGCCATGGAGTTCTCCACAAAACGACCGAAGGGGTCGAGAAAGGGCTCAAAGTGTGCCTTGCCAATAAGAGCCGTGCGATAGCCGGCATGGTTGAGGTCAGCAGCAATCGACGGTGCGTCAACGGGAAGAGGAACACCGTTCATCCAGACACCGTGCGTGGAAGGGTGCTGGCCGGTGAGCATGGTGGAGCGCGATGGCATGCAGACCACGGACTGGGGCACACAGCGCTCATAGCGCAGTCCTGCCGCTGCCAAAGAGTCGATGACCGGGGTGCGCGACAAAGTGCCACCGTTGGCGCCGACCGTGTCGTAGCGCTGTTGGTCAGTCGTGATGAAGAGGATTTTTCTACCCATTACTGCTCCTAATCTTTCCGTGCTTCCTGCAGTGCTGTTGCCGCATCAAAGGCTGCACCGCTCTGACTTTCAACCTGAAGTTTGAGTTCCGCGAGGGCGCCCAATGAGCCCCCGCCGATCACGAGTGCCATCACATTGGGAACCGCATCGGTGGCGTAGGAAACCAAGGTTCGGTGATTTCCGAGATCAAAAGCATCGATGGTTCCGCGGTGATAGCTGAATAATGGACTGGTGATCATGTACTGAAAGCGATGCGCGATCGGGTCATTGGTAATAATTTCCTCGGGCATGGACATCCCTGCAGCCAGGGTGATGGTTCGCACGATTCCATCAACCACACACTCGGTGATGCCCGGAAACCAAAGATTCAGAATGGTTGGCTCGCCAGCAATAGCCCAGACTTCCTCGACATCGGCTTCAATCTGAATTTCGTAACGAATTGATGCCATCAGCTTGTCACCGTGATGAAGTGGTTGATGACCTTGGCAACTTGCGGACCTTGATCTTCTTGTAAAAAGTGTCCGGCTCCAACAATGGTGCTGTGCTCTTGGTCCTTTGCGCCAGGCACTTCGCGACGGAACTTCTTGTCCGTCCCCACCGTCACGGGATCGGAATCAGAAAAGGCGCAGAGGAAGGGCTTATCGAAACTTCTGAGGACTTCCCAGGCACGCAATTGGTCTTCATGAGCTGGGTCGCTTGCACTTGCGGGGACCAAGGTGGGGAAGATGCGAGCCGCTGCCAAGGATCCAGCATCATGAAAGGGCGCGTTATAAGCCGCAATGGTCGCCTCATCAAGTTCGCTCAGGCATCCCAGATTCACAATTACGCCTGGATCAAAGACCTCAACGGTGCGGGCATACTCGCGCCAGGCAAGAAAACCTTCGGCAAGTTTGGTCTCATCGGAACCGGCAGGGAGTCCAGTATTGCCAATGACTACCCGAGAGAAACGATCGGGTTCAGCCGTGAGTAGTCGCAGACCAATCAATCCACCCCAATCTTGACCAAAGAGGGTGATGTCCTGCAGATTCAGTACATCAAAGACGAGGGCCTGCATCCAGGCAACGTGCGCCGCATAGGAGAAGATTGCTGGGTCAGTTGGCTTGTCTGACTTTCCAAAGCCCACGAGGTCTGGCGCAATGACCCTGTGTCCAGCGCTTAGGAGTTCAGGGATCATGTGGCGATAAGATCGGAAGAGCACACGTCTGAACTCCAGTCACCTGAAGCTATCT
>CAZTQJ010000171.1:0-3691 GCA_964615615.1 uncultured Acidimicrobiaceae bacterium | reverse complement strand
GCAGATACGCAAAGGGGCTTTCGAGCATCCGGAAGTAGCGCAAGCCGATGAGTTCCGGGACGCGCTGCAATGCCTGGGCCTGCAGTATGGCCACGGGGTCTTTTGCACCCGAGAGTCGGTGAGGCAGTTTGGCGAGTTCCCGGCGACCAACGGCTGAGCGAATGCGCTTGCCCAGGGCACTCCTCTCCTCAGGGCTTCCGTGGTGGGGCAGAAGGCCATAGGTGGGCGTAGAAAGAGGCTCAGGGGCTGGAGGGGTGCCGCGAGATCTCTTTTGCCAGAATGCCACGACTGCCCTTTCTTCCTTGAAACTATCTTGACGATACCGGCGAGGCCAACTTACCGCCATACGGGCCTCTGTCTCGCCTAGGGTGTCCGCCATGGACATCATCAACGACACCATCGCAGACCGGCTCTTGCTGGACCACCCTTTCTACAAGCGCTGGGAGGAGGGCAGCCTCGATTTCGCCGAGCTTGCTCCCTATGCCGAGCAGTATCGCCACTTTGAAGCGCAGCTGCCCGATTTCCTTCAGACCCTCGCTGAGCGCTTGCCCGAGGGTGTCGCCAAGGCATCGGTTTTGGACAATCTCCGGGATGAACTTGCCAGCCCGGTAACGCACCTCGAGCTCTTCGCTGGCTTCGCTGAGGCTGTCGGTGCCACTACTGCTCAGCCTTCGGCCGCCATGGCTGAACTCGTTGCGCTCTACCGTGACTCAGCCAATAGCGCTGAGACTTCCTTCGCCCTCGGCGTACTCGCCGGATACGAAGTGCAGGCTGCGGCCATTGCCGACAGTAAGGGTGCCGGACTGAAGCGTCACTACGGTCTCGATGGTGAAGCCATTGCATTCTGGCAACTTCACGCCAAACTCGAAGAGGACCACGCCGCCTGGACGCTTGAAGCGTCTCAGGAAGCTGACCAGACCGCTTTTCTCGCTGGCGCACGCGCTTCAGCCGAAGCATGGTGGGCCTTCCTCGACGAGCGTGAACTTCTCGCTGCCTAAGACAAAGGCTTGGGTGTCGGTACAGACGCCCTAAGTGGTGGGACCATGGAGATCGGTAAGACTATGACGACTCCTCCTCCCCTAAGTCGCGCGCAACGCTCAGCGCAACGTCGCGCTGAGCGTCGACGTAGACAATGGCGTTTCGCTATAGGTCTCGTTCTGCTTTGCTTGCTGCTGGGCGGCTTTGCTGCGACCTGGTCAGCACTGAAGGGCAATCACGCTTCACCGACAAGCATTCGCGAAGGGCTAAAACCTTCAACGAGCACGAGCCATCCCCGGACTCCTCAGAGCAGCACCAGCACCTTGCCGGCCCTAGCGACTCCCGGTCCTGGATATATCCCAGGCCAGGTCACTGCCGTTGGAGACTCAGTACTGCTCGACGCAGAGCCAACACTGCGCTCCGCGATTCCCGGGATTGATTTTCAAGCTACTGAAGGTGAGCAGTGGTACACCGGCGTAGAACACCTCGCCGCGCTGAAGGCCTCCGGCAGCCTTGGTGCAATCATCATTGTGAGTCTGTCCACTAATGGCCCGATCTCCCAAGCCAATATCGATAGTTTGCTCGCCACTGCAGGGGATGCATCGCGGATCATTCTCGTTAACACCCATGTTCCTCGGGATTGGCAGGACCCCAACAATGCCGTCATCGCTGCCACCGCTGCCGCCCATCACAATGTCGTGGTGGCCGATTGGCATGCGCTTTCACAAGCACACCCCGAGTGGTTTTACGGCGATGGGATTCACCTACCCATAGGTGGCATTGGCGCGAGTGCTCTCGCAAATCTGATTGCGGACAAGACCAAGGCCTAAGGGTCAGCAACATCGCCTAACCTCGGAATCGTGGATGCGCGCAGTTTTCTCGGTCTTGAACAACTCGACGAGACGCATTTCCGCCTTGAGGTCACTACCGATCTCATCACTCCGGGGCAGTTTCTTTTTGGCGGCTGCGGTCTGGGTGCCTGCATAGAAGCACTCGAAATGGTTACCCAAAGACCAGCTATTTGGGCTACCGCCCAGTACCTTTCTTTCGCACCAACGGGTTCTGTTGTAGAGATCGCGGTGGAATTACCTGCTGTGGGAAAGCGCATTACCCAAGGTCGTGCCATTGCCTCTATTGACGGCAGGGAAATTCTTGCAACCTCAGCAGCACTGGGCAGTGGCGCCAATGACATTGATCACGTCTGGGTGAGCATGCCTGAGGTTCCCGCTCCCGATGACTGTCCACCGAGGCGACCACCTGCCCACGTTGCAGACTCAGTCTTTGCTCGTATCGATACGAGGGTCGCCAAAGGTCGAACCTTTGAGGAAATCGATGGTGTGCCCGGAGAGCCAGACAGCGCCATTTGGGCCAGAGTCCCCGGTCACCTCAGTCCCTCGGCCGCGACACTCGCGATCTATGGCGACTATCTCACCGGGGCCGTAGCCCACCCCGTTGGCAAACACACCATGGGCCGCAGCCTCGATAACACCGTCAGAATCGTTGAGTTAGTCCCCACCGAATGGGTGCTGATTGACAGCCGCATTCACGTCGCCACCCATGGTTTTGCCCAAGGAATCGCCTTCCTCTGGGCCCAGGATGGGACACTGCTCGGTACGGCAAGCCAGACCCTGTCCATAAAACTCTGGGATCAAATTCGCTAAGCCAAGGCCACAAGGCGCTTAGCCAGGAGCAAAGCAGCTTGGCTAAAGAGGCAGATCACTGGCGGTGGTAAGTTAGACGCCTGCGGGGCTATAGCTCAGTCGGTTAGAGCGCAGCACTGATAATGCTGAGGTCGTAAGTTCGATTCTTACTAGCCCCACCAATTCTCCTCAGAATGTGGATTCCCCACCCTTATCCGATAGATTCGGCCAGCCATGAGTAATCCCCAGGAAGCAAAAGCAAGTTTGCGGACCGAGACCGGTTTCGCTCTTCGTGAACTAGGCCATGAACTCACTTCCCACGAAGTGAGTGGTGAACTCCTCGCTGAAATCGCCCAGCTAGCTAGAGCTTTGCGTGAACGCGTAGCTGAAGGGCCGCCACGCAGCCGCGGCAATATTGACGGCTTCCTTTCTGCTGGCAGTGACGATGAATCTCGCAAGGGACTCTTTCCTGACTCCATTGTCTCTGGCTCAGATAACCCCATGGGTATTAACGCAAAGATGTCCCGCGATGGTGACGATGCCGTTCTGATCGCTACCCTGCGCAGCGCCCATCAAGGGGCGCCAGGACGAGCACACGGGGGAATCGTTGCGGCGCTCTTTGATGAAGCCATGGGGCTGGTGCTCTCCATGATCAATACCGTGGCCTTCACGGGATGGCTCAAGGTCAGCTACCGGGCTCCAACTCCTCTCCATGAGCCGCTCGAGGTGAGAGCCAGAATGCTGAGTAAAGACGGGCGAAAGATTTCCATGGAGGCTGAGATGACCTCAAGTGACGGCACGCTGATTGCTGAAGCCACGTCCCTCTTTATTGAAGTAGATCTAGAAGCCTTCCTCGGTACTCGCAGTCATTCCTGAGGAACTAAGGACTCCATAACTGGCCTCCAGGTCCTTGAGCTCTTAGGGTCAAAGCCTTTTTCGTAGTCCCTCCCGTTAGCATGGCTAGGAAAAGGAGTGTGCAGCATGCCAGCCGTCACCGTTGAGGACACGCTCAGTCTTCCCAAGATTAGATCGGAAGAGCGTCGTGTAGGGAAAGAGTGTTCAGAGCCGTGTAG
>CAZTQJ010000170.1:0-3705 GCA_964615615.1 uncultured Acidimicrobiaceae bacterium | reverse complement strand
GCATACGAGATAGCTTCAGGTGACTGGGTTCAGACGTGTGCTCTTCCGATCTGATCAAGACGCCGACGGTAGCGAGTGAATTAGCGATGAGAGCGAGGAGTGGATCTTGGGGTGCGAGTGAAGCTGCTTGGATACCAGAGCCAACTACTCCAAGGACGAGGAGAAAACTCCCTAGGGCCTCGGCGAAAAGGCGACGAGCGAGGGGGGGCTGCTGCATCAGCCGCAGCAGACGCTTGACGCTGCGTTGCTGGGGTTTTCGTCAAGAACGGTGTAGACCTCCCAACGAGCGCCATCGGGATCCTCAACCCAGACCTTGTCTTGGAGAGCGAAGCAGCAGGTGGTGCCAACTTCTTCATCAGTACTGAGGCCCTCTCCAGACAGGCGCTGCGAGGCGTCGGCCACTAGCTGGGTATTTTCGACCTCAACGCCGAGGTGATTGAGACTTCCCGCTGATTCTGGTACTTCCATAAGGACCAACTTGAGCGGTGGTTCGTCGATGGCGAAGTTCGCATAGCCAGGACGCAGTTTCGCGGGCACGGCATTAAACAACGTTGAGTAGAAGCTGATGGCCTCGTCGAGATTGGAGACATTGAGGGCTAATTGGACTCGGGACATGGTCCCTCCGATCGCTACTGGGCTCCCAACAAGTTAGTTAACGTATTGATAGACGTCAATACGTGAACTAGGGTGATTGCTGTGGCCACCCCCCGAAGCACAGGCCTTCAAGAGGCGCTTTGCTGTTCACCGATAGCCTCGCCACGCTTTTCGAGCGAAGACGCCGAGGAGCTAGCCAGTCTCCTCAAGGCGCTCGCAGACCCCATCCGATTGCAGATCATGGCCATTGTTTTAGAGCAGGGCTCAGCCTGTTCTTGCGACCTTGAGGGGCCGCTTGGCCGCAGCCAGCCCACCATTTCACACCACACCAGCATCCTCGCCGAAGCCGGCCTGTTGTTGGGCGAACGCCGAGGTCGCTGGACCTGGTGGTCAGTTCGTGAAGAACGCATGGAGGCCTTACGTAAAGCCATAGGCGCTTAGGACTCGCTAGTCGGGAGGCAAAAGCGACCAGACCTCTAGGATCTGGGCCGACGACTAGGGGAGGGATGGGCGTGAACGAACTCGACTTCAAAGCATTTGATGCGGACAATCATTACTACGAGGCCATGGACGCCTTTACCCGCCACCTCGATCCCCGTCACGGTCCTCGCTGCGTGGAATGGGCCGAAGTAGGAGGCCGCAAGTATCAAGTTGTCGGCGGCATGCTGAGTCGAGCAGTCACCAATCCCACCTTTGACCCAGTGGCTCCTCCTGGAGCGCTCCATGACTACTTTCGCGGCAATCCTGAGGGGAAGAGCCCACTGGAGTTCTTGAAGGCCCGCGATGCGATCAATCCCGCCTATCGCGATCGTGATGCACGGCTTGCGACCATGGACAGCCATGGCCTCTCTTCGATCTGGATGTTCCCGACGCTCGGCATGCTCTACGAAGAACTCCTTCGCCATGACCCCTGGGCAGTCACCACGAGCTTTAGGGCCTTCAATCGCTGGATGGAAGAGGACTGGGGTTTTGCCTACAAGGACAGGATCTTTGCAGCGCCCTATCTGAGCCTCGCTGACCTCGACTGGGCTGTTGAGGAATTGGAATGGGCTATTGGAGCAGGAGCGCGCGTCATCGTCATGCGAGCAGCCACCCCGACGCTTACGAGCGGTCGCTGCTCGCCTTTTCATCCTCAGTTCGATCCCTTTTGGGCTCGGGTGAATGAAGCAGGCATAGCCGTGGTTATCCATGCTGGTGACAGTGGCTGGGCTACCAATGGCTACGCCGCTGAAGGTTTTGGTGCCACCTTTGAAGGAGGTTGGCAGCCATCGGTGAAGTCCTTTGCTATTGAACGTGCGGCTCTTGATTTCATTATGAGTTCAATTTTTGAAAAACTCTTCGATCGTTTCCCAAATATCCGCATGGCTTCAGTAGAGAATGGCTCGGAGTTTTTGGCTTCGCTGCAGTCCAAGCTCAGCTCAACGGCGCGCAAGACCCCCGGCTACTTCTCCGAGGACCCGGTTGAGACTTTGCGTCGCCACTGGTGGATCAATCCCTTCTGGGAAGATGACGTCAATGAGTTGGTGAGCCTCCAAGGAGCCGACCGTGTGCTCTTTGGCTCTGACTGGCCTCACATTGAGGGGATGCCAGAGCCCTTGGACTATCTGCCCGAGCTTGCGACCTTGAGTGATGCCGAACGTCGGCTGATTCTCTTGGAGAACGTTCAAGGCCTTAATAACCCGCGACCGCTCTAGTTCTGCGACGCGAGAGCTCGCGCGTCTGGGCTCGTGCTAACAAAGGTCTATGCCCTTATCGATGTTCACCTTTGATGAGGAGATGACTGATCTGCTGATGGGCTATTGCCGGTGGCGGCTCCAGATTGATCCCGTCCCCTTAGATTCCTCTGCTGATCGCGCCCACTTGGCCGAAGTTCTCGAGGGAGTAATCAAGCCTGGCGCAGGAGATGCAAAGGCCCTCATTGATCTCTTCGATCACCAGATTGCCTCCGCGGTCGTGTCCGTGGACAGCCCAAGATTCTTAGCCTTCATCCCAGCCGCGCCGACCAAGGCCTCCCTGCTTTTTGACATGGTGGTCTCGGCTTCGAGCATGCAAGGAACGTCCTGGCTCGAAGCGGCTGGTGCGGTGGCGGCGGAGAATCAAGTCCTTGAACTCTTGGCAGACTTTGCTGGTCTTCCCAAGGGAGCTGGTGGCTGTTTTGTCTCCGGCGGCTCCCTTGGCAATCTCTCAGCCCTGGTTGCTGCGCGTGACGTGGGTATAGAACAACGAGGCCTCGGTGAAGCACGTGTTCGCTTTGCGGTGAGTGAAGAGGCCCATGCTTCGGTAGGACGTGCACTCTCCATCATCGGTGCCGGTGCGCTCATCGTTCCCACCCATGATCACCGCTTGACGGGCAAAGGCTTGGCCGACGCACTCGCCGCCGACGAGAAGCCCGAGACCATCGTGGGCGTTGTGGCGACAGCTGGTACCACCAATGCGGGCATCATTGATGACCTTCGCGGCATTGGGGAAGTTGCCAAGAAGAACAAGCTCTGGTTTCACGTGGACGCCGCCTACGGTGGCGCTGGCCTGCTGTCGAGCAATTTGCGACCCTCCTATGACGGCATGGAGCTCGCAGACTCCTTCATTGTGGACCCCCATAAGTGGCTTTTTGCCCCCTTCGACTGCTGTGCGTTGATCTACAGGAATCCAGAACTCGCGCGCAAGGTCCACACGCAGCATGCGGCCTATCTCGACATCACGCATGAAGCAGCTTTGGCTGAGTGGAACCCCGCCGACTACGCGATGCACCTCACCCGTAGAGCTCGTGGCCTTGCACTCTGGTTTTCACTTGCGGTCAATGGCACTGATGCCTACGGCAAAGCGGTGGACGCAGGCATTGCCATTGCTCAAAAAACTGCCGAGATGATTGATGAAGCGCAGCATCTTGAGTTACTTCGCCCCCCTGGACTTTCCATCGTCCTCTTTCGTCGTCCGGGTTGGCAGGCCGAGGATTACAGCGCCTGGTCGAGAAAGCTGCTCAATGACCAGATAGCGCTAGTAACCCCAACCATCTGGGAAGGGGAGACTGTTGCCCGCTTGGCTTTCTTGCATCCCGGTACGAGCCCAGAGATCGTTGCCGAAATCCTGGATTCCATGCGCTGAGCCTTAGCG
>CAZTQJ010000169.1:0-3728 GCA_964615615.1 uncultured Acidimicrobiaceae bacterium | reverse complement strand
ATTTTCCCGCCATGGTTCCCCTCTGGATGGCAGCCAATGCGCTTGCCTGCGGTAATGCCTTCTTACTCAAGCCCAGTGAGAAAGATCCTTCAGCATCGCTACTACTTGCAAATCTCGGCGCCGAGGCCGGGCTTCCGCCAGGAGCTTTCAATGTGCTCCACGGCGGAGCAGAAATTGTCGGCAGCCTCCTTGAAGATCCTCGCATCAATGCCATCAGCTTCGTGGGCTCCACTCCCGTAGCACGCTCTATTTTCCAGCGCGGAACAGCAAGCGGCAAGCGTGTCCAGGCGCTCGGTGGCGCCAAGAATCACATGGTCGTGCTCCCCGATGCCGAAATTGATGGCGCTGCTGACGCAGCCATCTCCGCTGCCTATGGCTCAGCCGGCGAGCGTTGCATGGCCGTGTCGGTGGTCGTGGCCCTTGGAGACATTGCCGACGCTCTGGTTTCAGCCATTGCTTCACGCATGGCTGCACTGCGTATTGGACCATCACTAGACCCCAACTCAGAGATGGGTCCGCTGGTCACCCAAGAGCACCGCGACCGAGTCGCTGGCTATATAGACATTGCCGCCAGCGAGGGAGCCAGCGTGGTCGTCGACGGCCGCAAGCACCTTCTCCAAGAAGGTAGCGCTTCAGGCTTCTTCCTCGGACCAAGCCTGATTGACCACGTGGACGCTTCTATGCAGGTCTACCGCGATGAGATCTTTGGACCCGTCCTCTGCGTCGTGCGTGCCAAGACTTTTGATGAAGCAGTAGCCATCGTGAACGCCAACCCCTACGGCAATGGTGTGGCCATCTTCACCCGTGACGGTGGAGCGGCACGCCGCTTCGAACGCAGTGTCGAGGTGGGCATGGTGGGCGTAAACGTTCCCGTCCCTGTCCCTGTTGCGAGTTTCAGCTTCGGTGGCTGGAAGGACTCACTCTTTGGTGACAGCCACATCTACGGTCCTTCCGGTATCGACTTCTACACACGCTGGAAGGTGACTACTTCACGCTGGCCAGATCCCGGCAGCTCATCTATAGATCTCGGATTTCCCCAGACACGATGATGATCAGCCTCGCAAGTATTTCGGCATCTTCACTTGCCGCGGGCTTGGGGCACATGATGAAGGAAGCCTCCTTCATGTTCTGGGACACCCTTTGGGCACTAGCACTGGGCTTCTTGCTCTCCGGAGCCATTCAGGCCTTTTCAAAACGTGACAGCATGCGCAGGCACATGGGCGACCATAGGATCCCATCCATTGTGCGCGCCACCGGGCTTGGCATGGTTTCCTCATCTTGTTCCTATGCCGCATCGGCCATGGCACGAGCACTGTGGATCAAGGGCGCGGATTTCTTAACCGCCATGGTCTTCATGTTTGCCTCAACCAACCTGGTCATCGAACTCGGCGTGGTCCTCATTGTCTTAATGGGATGGCAGTTTGCTGTCGGTGAGTTTGTGGGCGGCTTCATCATGATCGGCTTACTCGTGCTCCTTGGCGCCCACAGCCTGCGTTCCCCCAAGCGCCCAGAAGCTCTTGGCGATGCAGGCACTCAGGATCATGGAGCAGCTGAGGACGGAGGGGATTGGCGCTCGAAGCGTTCCTGGGCAGATGCGAGTGGCTATGCCATTGCCGACCTCACCATGTTGCGCAAGGAAATGCTTATTGGTTACCTCGTGGCCGGCATGCTCGCCGCCTGGGTGCCCATCTCGCTTTGGAGTCACATTTTTCTCTCCGGCCATGGCCTCTGGAGCGATATGTGGAATGCCGTCGTAGGCCCCTTAATTGCCATCCTTGCCTTTGTTTGCTCAGTGGGAAACATCCCGCTGGCTGCTGCACTCTGGGCTGGAGGAATCTCCTTTGCGGGGGTGATCAGCTTTATCTTCGCTGACCTCATCACCTTCCCCCTCCTCATGATCTACGCCAAGATGTACGGCCGTCCCACCATGGTGAGACTCCTCGGACTTTTCTGGTTGGTCATGAGCTTGGCGGGCATGGCCGTGCAGCTCATCTTCTCTGCCATTGGTCTAATCCCACCACACCGCACTATGGCCCAGATGGTGAGCGGTCCATCTTGGAACTTCACCAGTTACTTGAACATCGTTGCGGTAATTGCGGTCTTTATCGCCTGGAGGCTCGCTAAGTCGCCTTCACGCCTCGAAGATTCTCGCTTCGCCATTGACCCGGTTTGTGGCATGCAGGTCGAGCGCGCCCACGCTGCAGCGACGGAGCGCCACGATGGCGAGGAGTATTTCTTCTGTGCCCCCCGTTGCGCTGAACGCTTCGCCGCTGATCCAAAGCGCTTCGTAGATGCCGAGGCGACTGGGGGCATGGCTGAAGCCATGCCAGAAACCCAGTATCTTGGCCTTGCTCTCGGCAGCAAGCCTGATGCGAATAGCCCCGAGGAGACAGACCCCGTCTGCTCCATGAGGGTGAAGCCTGAAAGCGCGGCTGGCTACGCCGATTACGAAACCCAGCGCTACTACTTTTGCGGCCTGGGATGTCGCGAGCGTTTCCTCGCCGATCCCAGCAGCTTTTTAACGCAGTCAGCTACTTAGCGAAGAGGGTGTCGCGCAGTTCGCGCTTCAAGATCTTTCCCGAAGGATTCCTGGGCAATCGCTCGGCCGCGAAGATCACCTGCGAAGGAACTTTGAATCCTGCGAGATGCTTGGCAACATGGGCACGAAGATCTTCGACGCTGAGGCTTTCGCCGGCCTTTAAGACCACGGCGGCAACCACTTCTTCGCCAAGGCGCTCATGGGGAATGCCCAGGACTGCTGCTTCATAGACCGCAGGATGTTCGTAGATGGCAGCTTCAACTTCAGCGCAGTAGACGTTTTCACCGGCGCGTAGCACCATGTCCTTGGCCCTGTCTTCGATGTAGAGGAAGCCGTCGCCATCGATACGACCAAGGTCACCTGAACGCAGCCAACCATCCACGATGGTCTCGTCGGTGGCATCGGGCTTGTTCCAGTAGCCACGAATCAAGTTCGGACCCTTCATCCAAATCTCGCCACGAGCATCAGTGGGCAAGGGATTGAGGTCTTCATCGCGGATCTCCACGTCGAGGATGGGCGTGAAGGCCCGTCCCGTGCTCGTGGGGTGCGAGACGTAGTCATCGCCAGAGTTTCCTGGGCCATAGGCATTGGTCTCCGTCATGCCATAGCCAATTTGCGGGCGGCCCTTTTTAAAGCTTGATTCAACGCGGCCCACCAACTTCGGAGGCGCAGGTGCTCCTCCTCCGCCGATGCTGGCCAAAGAAGAACTGTCGTACTTGGCAAAGTCTGGATGCTCGAGGAGATCCCAACTCTGGGTTGGCACACCAATGAAATTCGTGACGCGCTCAGACTCAATGAGTTCTAGGGCAGCCTTGGGCTCCCACTTGTACATCATCACGAGGCGAAAACCCATGGTGACGCTCGAGAGCATGACGGGGACACAGCCGGTGACGTGGAAGAGCGGCACGATGAGGATGAAGGCCGGCGGATAACCGGGGCCCTGGTCCTCCGCGTTTTCGGGATCCTTGCGCAGTTGATTAATCACCGTGCTGCACATGAAGGCCATGAGCGCCTGGGTAATGGCTCGATGTGTAGAGACAGCACCCTTAGGTCGGCCCGTGGTGCCCGAGGTGTAGAGAATGGTGGCGTCATCTTCGGGAAGCACTGCAACTTCAGGCAGCGATGCCCCAGGGACAAGGACCTCTTCAAAGCGATCGACGCCATCGACTGGCTCCTCAATCCTTACGCC
>CAZTQJ010000168.1:0-3731 GCA_964615615.1 uncultured Acidimicrobiaceae bacterium | reverse complement strand
CCACCGTCGCTTGAATAGACAAGATCGTAACTACAGCAAACACTTCGACCACCTGTGTTAGCTGAGGCGAGGTAAGTCACCACGATGGAGTGGAATCCGCCAACGGCAGTAACCTTTGTCGGTGCCGCAGGTGGGCCAAAAGCCAATACAACGCCTGAGCCCGTGGCACTACCCGAAGAACTCTTTGCCGTCACGTCTGCAGAAAGAGCAGCGCCTGCAGTAATGGTTTCGAGGGTCACAAAAGTGCAGGTCAATGCAGAGGTGCGGCAACTGCCAATGACCGTTCCACTTGCATTCTTAAGACTCACCACATACACAAGCCCCGTACCTGAGCCACCACCGGCAACAATTCCCGTGTTGTCTGGCGGAATCCAAGAAACCGTTGCTGTCTTCGAACCTGGAGTGGCGTTCCCCTTCACGCCGCTGGGTGGGTTCGGTGCCGATCGGCAAACTGCATTGGGGTCGCCGGTCCAGTCAAACTCAATCTGAAGGAGACTCACGCCTACTGGATCCGCAACACTGACTTGGAACTTCGGTGACGGTGGCACCAGGCCACCAATTGCTGAGACATCAACAACTCCGTCGGAACCGAAAGTGAAGGGGTCGATTCCGCTGATGGCATTTCCGGAAGAGTCGGTAATGGTTGCCGTACCACCGGAGAAGCTCCCGCCCTTTGCATCCTGCATGCGGATGGTCTGCCATGTCACGTCCTGACAAAGGGGACTTGGGGCAAGAATTTGAGAGCTAGCAATTTCGGCACTCGAGGCTCCACAAGGTCCCGTCGTCAGCCCATCGAAGTTGGTCACCTTGTGTGAACCACCATCGGCACTAACCCAAACACAACCGGGTGAGCCCGGGTCCCAGCCAAGGGTGTAGAGGTAATTGGTTCCAGTGCTACCTACATTGAAGGGATAGTTAGGGCAGTTGGTCCCCGTAGCAAAGTCCACGCAATCGACTTCGTCGTAACCGCCAATTGGGGTATAGACGCGGGTTCCGCGAATAAGAGAAGTACCCTGCCAGCTTTGCGTTGCCTTCACACTGGAGGTAATTGCTGATGGGACATTCAGGGAATTGCCCTGGAGGTCATAGCATTCGCTGGATCCTGGAATGCAAAACCCGTTGGGTACTCCTGTGCTCGAGAGGGCCGGCATCACTGGTCCGCCCTGGCTACTCGCACTAACCGACCGTGGCCAGGTTCCTGTGCAATTGGTTCCCAGTGCTGGGCTGAAGCAGGAATAGGGATTGTTGCTCCCGGTGGAGATCACTACCAGGCCACCAACTTCTGCGATCGCGGGGTATGGCGAAGGAAAATAGATGTCCCCGACAGTCACGTCATAAGTTGGCGTCGTGCAGGCATCTGCCGTGCTGAGGTTAAAGCAGAGGATCTTGCGCCCAACAGTACCGGAATCGTTGCCGCTGTTTACATAGTCATAGGCGTAGTAATTCGTGCCAACGACTACGCCATTACTGAGTGACATCGTGTCGCCCGCTCCATCGGTGCCGTAGTCCGTAAATCCGCAATAGCTGCTCGTCGTGCTGGGGTCCATGCAGAGAACGCCAAAGTGACCGTCTAAGCGCATCGTGAAGCTGTACATCACATGGCGCGTGCTGTCGTAAGCAATTGATGGGTGGCCAGCCGTCGAAAAACCGACTGCATTGCCGTCATAGATATCTTTGGGGAATCCAGCGCAGGTGGATCCATCAATCTTTAAGTGACAGTCCAGCGTTAGCGAACCCGAGCTGTGGTGATAGATATTGAAAAACTGGGTCTTTGAAAAAGCAAGGTCCCAACCATCTCCGCCGCCAGAGAAGGTGAAGGTAGAAGAGGGCGCTGGCGCCAAGATGGTGGTGCGATACGCCGCTGGCGCTGCCGCCGAAGCCGCATTAAGGCCTCCGACTTGGATAGCCATTGATGCCACAACCGCAGAGGCGGCGAGCAGGGAAGCGATTCGCTTGAACATAGGACTCCTTAAGTGCATGACTTGCGGCAGTTAATTAACAGAGATCTAAACACAGGAAAGGAACAACCGCTCTGCGGCCGGATGGAAAAGCCTGAATTTAATTCAACTTCGAGAAAGATTTTCTGCAATTTCCCTTGTGGCCAGACTCGAGTTCAGCGTATAGAGGTGAATACCGGGTGCTCCAGCTGCCAACACTGCTCGACAGAGCTCGGTCGCGAGTTCTATCCCCTTGGCGCGGACCGCTTCAGCGCCTCCTTGCTCATCAGCGGCTTGCAGGGCTGCTGCAAGGCTGGCCGGAACGCCAGCACCCATCTGCGCCA
This sequence comes from uncultured Acidimicrobiaceae bacterium, assembly GCA_964615615.1. Lineage (GTDB taxonomy): Bacteria > Actinomycetota > Acidimicrobiia > Acidimicrobiales > RAAP-2 > CAZTQJ01. The sequence continues at coordinate 1,450 of CAZTQJ010000168.1, read as the reverse complement.
TCCTTGGAATGCTCTTCAAGGAGGTAATGGGCATGATTCCTGGGATCACGGGTTTCGTGATCCCACGATTGTGAAGATCCGAAATGAGTCCGCTGTAATCACTCGGGGTGAAGAAAAACTGGGTTATGGCGAAGTCGGCGAGTTCCAACTTTTGCGCAAGGCGATCTCGGTCTTCTGCCAGAGTTTGCGATCGGGGATGCCCATTGGGATGAGCCGCCACCCCAATCGAGAATGAACCAATTTCGCGAGCAAGCGCGACGAGTTCACTCGCGAAGGCAAATTCACCTGGCGCAGCATCGGGATTCTCGGGAGGATCGCCACCGAGCGCCATCAGATTCTCAATGCCAGAGGCAAGGTAGCGCTCGAGGATTTGCGTTAATTCCCTTCGCGAGTGGGCAACGCAGATCAAGTGCGCCATGGCCACGTGCTTGCCGTCACCGGCGAGCTGGGTAACGAGATCAAAGGTTCGCTCTCGGGACTCTGCTCCCCCTCGATAGGTCACCGATACAAAGGAAGGATTGAGTGGTTCGAGCTCGCGCAAGGTCGTAGCAAGCTTGAGTGCTTCTTCGTCAGTTTTCGGCGGAAAAAACTCAAAAGAGGTGGTGGGTGGTCCTCCTAAAAGCTCGTGAATCTTTGCCATAAGGATTAGCCGTCAGCGCGACCGAAGTCGTCCTCAAGCCTCACAATGTCATCTTCGCCGAAGTAAGAGCCGTGCTGCACCTCGATAAATACCAATGCTTCAGTGCCAATATTTTCGACCCGGTGGGCTGTTCCCACGGGAATGTCAATGGCCTCGCCGGCCTTGACCTCAGTGATCGCGCCATCTCGGGTCACTCCCGCCAATCCAGAAACTACAAACCAATGCTCGCTGCGCTTGGCGTGTTTTTGGTAGCTCAATCGCTGACCCGGATTCACGGTGATGCGCTTGACCTTGTGATCGGCGGCGTCGTCATCAAGGACGAGATACTCACCCCAAGGGCGCTCGTCAAATTCGCGGCCTTTTTCGTCAACCGTGCTCATTGCGCACGCTCAGCTGCCGCAACGGCGTTCTTCAACAACATCGCTCTGGTCATTGGTCCTACTCCTCCAATTCGGGGGGTAATCCACCCTGCCACATCTGCCACCTCATCGGCGACATCGGAAAGGAGTTTGCGCCCTTCCCAGCTTGTTCCTGCACCAACTACCGCTGCCCCAGGCTTAATCATGGATGGCTTTACTAAGCCCGCTACTCCGGCTGCTGAAACCACGATGTCTGCAGAACGGACGATTTCATCGAAGTCATCCACGCCCGTGTGCACTACTGAAACTGCAGCATTGCAGCCCGGCCGGCGAAGTGCCAGGAGGAGGGAGAGGGGTCGACCGATGGTCAACCCACGACCAATCACCACAACGTGGCGACCCTCTACGGGCACATGGTGGGCGGCAAGGAGCTCAACAATGCCCGCAGGAG
>CAZTQJ010000167.1:0-3754 GCA_964615615.1 uncultured Acidimicrobiaceae bacterium | reverse complement strand
TAGCCATGAACAGAGCGGGATTCGACGGCCTGCGGGCCGCGCGACGTGATCGACGGCCCTTCATCGTTTCTCGTTCCGGTTGGGCGGGGATGCAGCGTTATGCCTGGAACTGGACGGCCGATGTGGAGTCGAGTTTTGCCGGCCTCCGGCAACAAATTGCGACCGTGGTCGGCCTCGGGCTTTCGGGAGTACCTTTCTCCGGTTCTGATATCGGGGGATTCTCGGGAAGCCCCAATGCTGAGCTCTTCCTGCGTTGGTTCGAGATGGCTAGTTTCCATCCCTTCTTTCGCACTCACTCGGTGGTGGGAGTGCCGAGCCGTGAGCCTTGGACCTTTGGCGCTGAGGCCGAAGGACTCCTGGCGGGCCTCCTAGCCTTTCGCTATCGCCTTCTGCCCTACCTCTACAGCGTTGCCGATGAGGCAGTGGAGTTCGGTCACCCTTGGTCCAGACCTCATTGGTGGCTCGATGAAGAACCCAAGGCCCAGGCTGGTGATGATGAAGGGTTTCTGGTGGGCAGCCAGATCTATGTTGCACCGGTCACGCAGGCAAAAAGCACAAGGATGACCGTCACCTTGCCTGCTGGACGCTGGCGACAATGGATGCCCCAGGGCCTGGCTCACGCCAGTGCTGATCACTTTGGCCCCTCGCTCTTGGCCAGCGCTGAAGAAATTGCGACGCCTCTGGGTAGCCCGGCAATTTTTGTGGCGGAGGGCAGCATCGTGATCACTGACGATGCCTGGCGTGGCGACGAGCTGCCAGCTTTGCATGCTGATCACCGGGTGCTCGAGCCACTCATTACGGTGCTTGCTGATCAAGAGGGCAAGGCTCATGGTCTTTGGTTTGATGATGCAGGCGATGGCTATGGCGCTTGGCGACGCTCCACCTTCACGCTGGCGCGCACCGACCACGGGACGCAGGCCTTGACCTGGATATCCACGGGTGATTTTCCGCTCCCCGCTTCCGTGAAGCTGAGGATTATCGGTCAAGCGCTGGAGACCCTCAGTGTGGATGGCCACGATCAGTCCTCTACGCCCAGTGGTGAAGGCGAAAGCCTGATGACTGAAGTCACACTCGCGAGTTTTACGCGGCTGGAATGGAAGATCTAAGGCAGCAGGAAGCGCGTTGCGATGGTTACTTCGTCAGCCACGAAGGACATTTCTGCCCAACCGCTAATCCAAGCCGCCAGTGCCGAGTACCAAACGTGGCCGATCATGCGAGAGCGCTCAGCGATATCGCTGGGGGCGTTAGCTCCGGCTGCACGAAGCACGATCTGGTTCATGAGTTCGGAGATCTCTTTTTGGCAGGCCACGGCCTCGGGCTCTGGGGATGACAGCGAGGTAAAGACGGCTCGCACCAGCTGGGGCTCGCGGTCCATGGCGCGCAGTGCGCGATCTATGGCGGCGATTACTCGTTCGGCTGGGCTCTCACCCTGGGGTGGCCGCTGGCCCATGGCCTCGTAGAGTTCGCGAACCCATTCGACGAGGGTGGCGGCGAGCAGGTGATCTTTGGATCGAAAGTAGCGATAGACCGTGCCCATGGCTACCCCGGCATCATTGGAGACATCGCGCATCTGCACAGCGTCGTAGCCGCCGTGCTGGGCCAGTGCTACTGCTGAGGCAATAACCCGCTCGCGTCGCTGTTGCTGAGCGGACGTAAGGGCATCGGAGAGTTCTTCAACCACCTGCTGAATGGTAGTGCCCATAGAAATTTTTTGGGGCTTTCGGCCTATGCTGGAAATATGGATCTTCAAGCCTTTATCGATGAGAGCGGAGCCCTGGCTTCAGAACTCGGCGCTGCCTTTTATTTTGACCCCATCACCTCAGCAGCTGGAGAGGCCATTGGTCTCGACGTCCTCACCTTCTACGCCCTCGGTAGGGCGGGAGTCATGGGTGACCCAGAATCATCGGTGATCAGTAGCGCCTTTGGCTACTTCAAGCCCACCATCGTGGACTTCCTCTGGAAGGAAGGGAAGGCAAAGGTTGACCCTCGAACAGCCGCTCAGGCTCACCTTGCTGCAGCCCATGCCTTTGCGCAGCAGTACTTCGCCGGCATTGATGAACTTGAAGCCTTCTGTGGGGCCCTCGAGCGTGTCATCATCGCCCACGAGCTCGGATCTTCACCACTGTTTGCGGCCTACGCCAGTCTCCCGCTTCCCGCAGAGCCAGTAGCTCGTGCCTACCAACTCGTTGTTACCCTGCGCGAGCTTCGCGGCGGATCTCACTTGACCGCCATCGTGGCCTCAGGCCTGGAGCCAAGGGTGGCGCACTTTATTGCTCGACCCGATATGTTCACCACCTTTGGTTGGAGTAATGACGATGTTCCTGAGGTTGGCAATGCAGAGATCGAGGCTATGTCCTGCGCTCAAGACCTCACGGATCGCTTAGTGGCTCCTTCACTTGCACTGCTCTCTTCAGAAGACCGAGAAGTGGTGCTGAGGGTTCTGCGTGCAATGCGGGGCGCTTGGCAGGGTGAAGTGATTCCTGCCGATTTGCTCTAGCGAAGCACCACGGGATTCACCGGTGAGCCAAGTCCACCGGTAAGTTTCAATGGCGTCGCGTCAATGAACATGGAGTAGCGCCCGTCAGCGGAACAGGCGCGCGCAAGCGGGTCGAGCAAAAAGTTCTGGCCCTGGAGCATGCCCATCTCGGCGAGGTGGAGCAGATGCACGGGAAGGTAGTCCTCTTCGCGCTCACCGGGGAACACTTCGAGGACCAGACTGTCAATGCCAACGGCAGCAACATGGTGGTCATGGAACCACTTGGCAGTCTCGATGCTGAGTCCGGGCGTGGGCCAGGTGTAGGCCACGAGGTCTTTGGGCTGCTCATCATCAAGATGGAGGTAGTGCATCTGTCCACTGCGCACAAGGACGAGATCTCCTGGCTCCACATGGCACTGCGCTAAGGCGAGTGCGGCGTCTAAGTCGCTAGGACTAATGGCGTATCCGGGCTCGAGGAAGTCCAGGCCAAGTGCGCGGGCTACATCAAGCAGGACGGCTCGGGTCACGAGACTTCCCACCTTGTCTATGCCACAACGTGTGGCTCCGGCCTCAGTGACGCTGCTGGCTGGAAAGCCGTTGTAGAGCTTGCCCCGATAACTCACATGGGCAATGGCATCCCAGTGGGTTGAAGCCTGTATGCCCATCGTGAGGCTGTCTTCATTGGAACAGATCCAATCAGGGTCTGGCGATAGAGGAACATTGACATTGATCATCTCGCGCCTGGGGTTGTCCCGGCCCTCAATGAAGCCAGCCTGCACGCCTTCTGCCTCAGAGAGGCCGAGGCCGAGTTGGAAACTCTCACCAGAAATAATGGAGGCCAGCCCTCGCCTCAGTGCGGCATCATCAATGAAGTTGAGCGTGCCTCGCTCGTCTTCTTCCCCCCAGCGTCCCCAATTACGAACCTGGTCGGCGATCTCCTCAAAGCGACTACTGGGCATTAGTGCTCTCCGGTGGCGTAGGTAGTGGAGCGATCTTTTGCCTGCTGACCGGCAACGGCCTTGACGCCAGCAGCGAGGTCGACGAGCAAGGCATCGACACTCTTGGCCGATCCTGCGTGGACGGTTGCATGCAGACTGTCGGGATTGGCTTGGCGATCGAGATACCAACCGCGCTCGACGAGGTAATCACCCAAGGCGAAGACATCGAGTTGCGAAGGGTCCTGCGCGCCGATCGCCGCAACAGTCATGTCTGGCTCACCTCTGAGGCAAAGTAGATCGGAAGAGCACACGTCTGAACTCCAGTCACCTGAAGCTATCT
>CAZTQJ010000166.1:2074-3797 GCA_964615615.1 uncultured Acidimicrobiaceae bacterium | reverse complement strand
AAAGGCCCCCACATCGTGGTCTCTGTCCCTGGCGCAAAGAACTCACGCCAAATTCTCAAGAGCATCGGCCAGACCGCGCAACTCTTTTTCCGGCCCGTGCTTTGTTACGCGCCGGGTCAGTTCAAGGCCACCAAGAAGGTGAAGATTGCACCGAAGGGGACACCGCTTCCTGAATGTGCAGCGGCTTCTCAACTTTCGGCTGCCAATATGGCGATTGCACCCAATAGTTCGGCTGCTGGCTATAGCTCAGCCAATGTTTCCCCTGACTACAGCCTCGGTTCCTATCAATCGACTCCGTCTGCCATGGACATCCCCACGCAGAAGGTTCTGCTGCCAGGACTGACTGGCGAGGCTGCAGGTCGTTACCTGCTCGGCCCGAGCCAACTGTCGGGTACGGCAGTGAAGACCGCTTACGCCCAGCAAGGTCAGACCGGCGAATGGGTCGTGAACTACAAGTTGACTGCAGCTGGCTCACCGGCCTGGGACAAGGTTGCGCAAGACAACTTTCACCAACTTGTTGCCATTGAACTCGACGGCGTAGTTCAAAGTGCACCCATTATCCAGCCCACGGATGCAGCCTTCACGTCCTTTGGTGGCACTGGTCAAATTTCTGGTGGCGGCATGACCCAGGCCCAGGCCCAGAAGCTGGCCATGGCTATGCAGTTCGGTGCACTGCCCGTTCGCCTGCAGCCCTTGACAGTGCAGACGATTTCGCCCAGCCTCGGTAAGTCTTCCTTGACCGCTGGACTGGGTGCGGGTATTGCCGGTTTACTGCTCGTACTGCTCTATGTGCTGCTCTACTACCGCGGACTAGGTCTGGTGATTGTGGCTGGTCTTGGCCTTACCGCTGCCTTCCTGTGGGCGGTCATTTCAGGTCTTGGGCATACCGCAGCTGCACCGAGTTTCGATTTGGCTGGTGTTACGGGTCTGATTGTGTCCATCGGTATCACCGTGGACTCCTACATTGTCTATTTCGAACGATTAAAGGATGAAGCGAGAACCGGCCGATCTATTCGCTCATCGGTGGATCGCAGTTTTCACAGTGCTTGGCGTACCGTTTTGGCCGCTGACCTCGTGTCCCTGATCGCTGCCGTGCTGCTTTACTTCCTAGCCCTCGGTGCGGTTCGTGGTTTCGCCTTCTTCCTCGGACTTTCCACCCTGCTCGACATCGCCATGACCTGGACCTTCACGCGGCCCGCGGTCATGCTCTTGGGCCAAAGTGATCGTTCTGGTCAGGCCGGCTTCCTTGGTCTTGAGGATGTAAACCAGCCTTCGGAGGTATTGGCATGAGCCTGCAGGAAACTTCGCCAGAGGCGCTTGAAGTCCAAGTGACTGAGTCAAAGAAGAACAAAGGTTTCACCGGGGCCTTCCGCAGGCTCTATCACGGCGAAACGCAGTTCGACTTCATGGGTCGTCGCAAGACCTGGTTCAGCGTGTCGGCTGCAATCATTCTCATTGGCCTTGCTTCCATGCTGATCCAGGGCTTGAACCTGGGCATTGACTTCAAGGGTGGCTCTTCTTGGACTGTTCAGGTCTCTGGAGCTGACGCCAAGAAGGTCGAGGCCGCAGTCGTCAAGGCCGGCCTTGAGAACCCCACGGTTCAAATCCTCGGCAATCGCACCGTGCAGGTCGAAGGTGACCTTGTCGGTATGTCAGCGCAAAAGCAGGCAAGCATCACCAAGGCCGTCACTGCAGCCCTAGCGGACTACGCCAAGGTCAAGCG
>CAZTQJ010000166.1:0-2064 GCA_964615615.1 uncultured Acidimicrobiaceae bacterium | reverse complement strand
GAATCCAAGGTTGGACCAACCTGGGGTGGCGAAGTCACCCATAGGGCCATCATCGCCTTCATTGCCTTCCTGATTGCGGTCGGTCTCTATATTTCGATTCGCTTCGATTTCAAAATGGCCATGGCTGCATTCTTGGCCATGGTCCATGACATCTTGATCACCTTGGGTATCTATTCGCTCGCGGGTTTTCAAGTCACTCCTGACACCGTCATTGCGGTGCTGACCATTCTTGGCTATTCGCTCTATGACACCGTCGTGGTTTTCGACCGTATTCGTGACAACACGAAGATGCTGGGAGGGTCGGGTCGCTACACCTTCGACGAGTTGGTCAACCTCTCGATGAACCAGACCCTCGCGCGGAGTTTGAATACCTCCCTGGTGGCCATCTTGCCGGTGCTCTCGGTACTGCTCATCGGTGCCGAAGTCTTGGGCGCTACCACTTTGCAGAACTATGGAGTCGCCCTGGTGGTCGGCCTCTTCGCCGGTGCCTATTCCTCTATCTTCATCGCTTCTCCGTTCTTGGCAGTCTTGAAGAATCGCGAGTCGCGTTGGCAGGCTGTGGAGCAGAGGGTCTCAAGCCGTGCAGGCCGAGGGGAATTGGCGCGTGGTGCTCAGGGCGAAGCTGGCTCACGAGCCCGTGGACCCAAGACCAATGGGCTGATCGCTCCTGGTTCAGCAGGCTCAGGAGCACCGGCCATTACTGCCAAGGCTCCCAAGCGACGCTCTTCTGCCAAGCGCAAGCACTAGTGCAAGGCGGGCTAACCCGCCTTGGTGCTGGTCTCCGGTAGCGTAAAGGGGAAGATGGTTTCACTCAAGCCGGTTGCTTCATCCTTCGGGGAGCCCGATAAAGAGCTTGCCAGCCTTGCGCTGGGCGAGATTATGACCAGCCGTCGAGGCCTGCCAGCAGATGTGGCTGTCCTCCGTAAGGCCATTGCGGTGGCTTCGCAAGCCCATCAAGGTCAGATGCGCACTTCGGGAGAGCCCTACATCACCCACCCGCTCAAGGTCGCCGAATTGGTGGCGAGTCTGGGCGTAGACGAGCACAGTGTGGTGGCGGCGATCTTGCACGATGCCGTAGAGGACTCAGAGCTGAGCCTTGATGAGGTGGAAAGCCAATTCGGGCAAGACGTTCGTCTCATCGTTGATGGCGTAACCAAGCTTGATCGCCTCGCCTTTGATTCCAAGGAAGCTCAGCAGGCAGCAACTATCCGCAAAATGATGATCGCCATGGCTTCTGATCCTCGTGTCTTGCTCATCAAGCTGGCGGATCGTCTGCACAATCTGCAAACCATTGCAGCCCTACCCGAGTGGAAGCAGCGTCGAACCGCTCAAGAGACCCTCGATGTCTATGCACCCCTCGCTCACCGCCTTGGTGTGCAGCAGATCAAGTGGCAACTTGAAGACCGTAGCTTTGAGGTCCTGCACCCGAAGCGCTTCGCAGAAATCGAAAAGATGGTGAGCACCCGTGCACCTCAGCGCGAGGAGTTCCTTGAGCGTGTTTTGCTGGCCGTGCGGGCCCGCCTAGGCGAACTCAACATCGAGGCTGAAGTAACCGGCAGGCCAAAGCACCTCTGGAGCATCTACGAAAAGATGGTCGTGCGAGGCCGTGAATTCGACGAGATCTTTGACCTTGTTGGTATTCGTATCATCGTGGACAAGGAGGCCGACTGTTGGGCAGCCCTTGGTGCATTGCATGCGCTGTGGCCACCCATCCAAGGTCGATTCAAGGACTACGTCAACGCACCCAAGTTCAACCTCTATCAGTCCTTGCATTCCACTTTGGTGGGCTTTGAGGGCAAGCCGATCGAAGTGCAGATCCGTACTCGAGAGATGCACCGTCGCGCTGAATACGGTATTGCAGCCCACCTTGGCTACAAGTCTGGCAATCTCTCGGCCGCTGACGCTTCTTGGTTGCAACGCGTGGCTGAACTCGATGAAGACGAGAATGACCCGGTTCGCTTCCTCGCAGCCCTCAAAGATGACCTTGAGCAAGATGAGGTTTACATCTTTACGCCAAAGGGCAGGGTCATCGTCGGGCTGCAATGGCCGGCCTGCAGGCCGGCG
>CAZTQJ010000165.1:0-3840 GCA_964615615.1 uncultured Acidimicrobiaceae bacterium | reverse complement strand
GCTCTGTGTTACCAACAAGGCCCTGGTGTTGCAGGAAACCACCTGTCGCCGCCAGGCTGGCCGCAAGGGCGGCAAGGAGATAGGTCGCCATCAGTTTTTAGCGGAGCCCTCAGAGCATCTTCCGTCAAGCTCCTGGGTAGCAGGCAACAGCCTTAGACCAGCATTTCTTTGACTTGAGAAACGAGCTCAGGAGCCGTGGTATCCCCCACGGGGACAGGATGCACCTGCAGGTGAGTGACGCCAACTTCTTTGAAGGCGGCGATGCGTTCTTCAATGAAGCTCTTGGGCCCGCAAAGGTTGATGAGCGAGAGCATCTCCTCGGGCACCAAGGCTGCAGCCTCATGCTTCTGGCCTGCGAGGTAAAGGTCCTGAATCTGTTCGGCCTCTTGCTCGTAGCCGTAGCGACACATCAACTCGTTATAGAAGTTCTTGCCTTTGGCACCCATGCCACCCACATAGAGAGCCACCATCGGTCGGCTGAGCTCAGCAATTCGCTTTACATCATCACTTTCACCGATCGAAAGCAGACCACCAGCAGTGATCTGCAGGTCGCCGAGAGCGGGATCACGCTTGGCCTTGCCAGCATCAAGGGCACTGCCCCAAACCTGGCGGGCGCGCTCAGGCATAAAGAGGATGGGGATCCAGCCATTAGCAATTTCAGCCGTGAGCTCTACGTTCTTTTCGCCCAAGGATGCGATCCACACCGGAATATCTGCGCGATCGGGGTGGGCAATGATTTTCAAGGCCTTGCCTAAGCCAGTGCCTTGGCCTTCAGGGAGGGGCACGTTGTAGTAGCGGCCGTCGTAAGTGAGTGGTGCTTCACGAGCCCAGACCTTGCGCGAGATTTCGATGATCTCGCGCGTACGACCCAGTGGCGCCGTGTAGGGAAGGCCGTGGAAGCCCTCAATGACCTGGGGGCCAGAAGCCCCGAGGCCGAGGTGGAAACGCCCGTCGGTAAGGTGATCGAGGCCAGCTGCGGTCATCGCGATCAAGGTTGGGCTGCGGGTGTAAATCGGAATAATGGCTGCGCCAATTTCGATTTTCTCCGTTTTGGCGGCCAAGTAGCCCATCAGAGAGACGCCATCGAAGCCATAGGCCTCAGGGACCCAAACCAAGTCAAGACCTGCGCGCTCGAGTTCTGCGACTTCAGTAACCGCCTGCTTAAAACCGCCGGCGTAATTAAGCATGGAGGAGATCTTCATGGTGCTTTCCCTTCTTCGAACTAAAAACAACCTTAGGCCGTAGAGACCTCCGCTCAAGGGGGCCCCATTATGTCAGCAGAAAGCCAGCGTCCTAGGCCACCGCGCAGCGGTTTGGACCGATCTCCAACGTTGCGAGCTCCTTCAAGCTCAGATTTGAATCAAAGCGGTTGGCCTCGATGATGGCGACATAGCTCGGGGGCCGAGGACTGGCCTGAGCGACAGCCCAAGTCACGAATTCGGGCTCTTCCATAGTCAGCGGGGCCAGGCGTGCGCGCAGAGCGCCAAGACTGTCGCTCACCAAAACACCCGCTTCGAGTTCCGTAGCCGCGGAAAAGTGACCGGGCAGGACCATGATTTCGTCTGAAAGTGAAAAGAGCTGCTCGTGAAGCGAGTGATAAAGCGAGTGAGCAAATTCCTCAGCCTTTTCAGCAAGGTCAGGGCGCCCAACGCTGTCGAGAAATAGGGTGTCTCCGGTAATAACCGCGGACTCGCCGAGGGTGAATACGGTAGAGCCCGTAGTGTGCCCCGGGGTGGGGATCACCGATACTCCGAGGTGCTGGCCGCCGCCGAGTTCAATCTGGTCCTTTTGGTTGAGTTCCATAAAGGGAAACTCGAAGGCATCGTCAGGGCTCAGCATCAGCTTCGCTCCACTCATTTGCGCGAGGCGACGCGTGCCGCTGATGTGGTCAGCATGGAGGTGAGTATCAGTCACCGCAACAATCTCGGCCCCAAGTCGACGAGCAATAGCAAGATAACGATCACTATCAAGCGAGGCGTCAATCACTACTGCAGAGCCTTCTGCTGCCACCACATAGGAAAGGCAGCCCTTACCGCGACGTCGCACTTGGACCAGATCAAAGGGTCCAAATTTCGTTTCAACTTCATCGGCAACGGCTGACCATGAACCCATGCCCCCCGAGAGGACGGCGGCATCAAAGCCCTCGGCGGCAAGGATGCTCGCCGCTCGGTCTGCCCGGCCACCACTCAGACAAACCAGCACCACCGGTTCTGTTCGATCAATTTCCTCGAGATTGCCGGCAAGGCCGCCTAGGGGGAGATTGATGCTCGAGGGGATAGACCAGTCATTGAACTCTTCTGGCTCGCGGACATCAATGAGTTGGACCTTGTGACCAAGGTTGAGTTCCTCGAGGAGCGATACCGCACTCATTTGTTTGGTCATGAAAACAAGCTTCCCATTAGTACTACCCCTAGTCCTCTAGTCCCCTATCCTAAGAGGCAGAAGGCAAATCGATGGAGGCAAAAGGCGTGGAAGGCACTTGGGCGGAGATTGATGCCAAGGAAGCAGGCAATCTCTTTCGCTCCGGCGTCCCCATCCTTGATGTTCGCGAGGACGACGAGTGGACCGCCGGCCACATCCCCAACACGAGTCATATCCCTCTCGGGCAAATTCCTGACCGCTTTGGCGAGCTCCCCTTAGGCAAGATCCTGGTGATTTGCCGTGTGGGTGGACGGAGCGCTCGAGCGGCGGCTTTCCTTGCTGAACAGCATTACGAAGCCATCAATATCGCCGGTGGCATCCTTGCTTGGGAGCTCGCTGGCTTCGAAATCCTTGACGCCAATGGTGGTCAAGGCACCGTTCTGTGACCACATTTTTCGTTCTCCTCCTCGGTATTCCCATTGGCCTCGCAGTTGGTGCCTTTGGTGGTGGAGGTTCAGTACTCACCGTCCCCATCTTGGTCACGCTCTTAGGTGTTGAAGCTCACGATGCCATTACCACCTCTCTGGTGGTTGTGGGCGTAGCCGCTCTTTCGGGAGTGGTGCGACGTCTCTCCACCAAAGAAATAGATATCCGCCGGGGACTTGCCTTCGCAGCCCTTGCCATCCCTGGCTCGGTACTCGGAACTGCCGCAAACCGTCGCCTCAACCCCCACGTACTCCTGCTTGTCTTCGGCCTTTTCATTGCCGTTGTCGCCCTTCGCATGTGGCAATCTGCTCAACGGGCCGAAGAAGCGAGTGAGATGAGCTCCAGGCGTAGGGCTGTACTCGTGACTGTTGCCGGCCTCGGCACTGGTGTGCTGACGGGGCTCCTCGGCGTTGGTGGCGGCTTCATCATTGTGCCGGTTTTCTACCTCGTGCTGAGAAGCTCCATGGGGACGGCAGTTGGAACCTCGCTGCTCGTCATTGTGCTGAATGCCAGCCTTGCCTTGGCGCTGCGATTCCCTCACCCTGGGATCGTGTGGTCACTCGCAGTCCCCCTTGCCGCAACTGGATTGATCGGATCCCTGATCGGGACTTCCCTTTCGAGAAAGGCCAGTGGAGAATCGGTGGTCCGAGGCTTCGCCATTCTGCTCGCTGTGGTCTCCGTGGGGACAAGTATCCAAGCAAGTTGGCAACTCTTTTCCTAGGCCTTAGGCGAGCTACAAGTCCAACGCAAAATCCCACCAAGCGCACTGCGCGTGAACTCACAATGGCCACCGAGGCTGACTGCGCGATGGGAGAGGTTGCCTAAGCCGCGGCCACCGCTGGGCTCCATCGAAGGCGGGGCTTGGCCATCGTCTTCGATGGTGACGCAGATCTCTTCAGCGACCTTCACTAGGACGGTGCAGTGCTTCGCTCCAGAGTGGCGTACGACATTCGTTAATCCTTCACGGAGTACTGCGGTGAGAGCGCTAGCCCT
>CAZTQJ010000164.1:0-3846 GCA_964615615.1 uncultured Acidimicrobiaceae bacterium | reverse complement strand
GGTGACTGGAGTTCAGACGTGTGCTTTTCCGATCTCTTGGTTGACGGCGGAATCTCTGCTGCTTACGTCACTCCGCTCTAAGCCTGTGGATGAGTTGGGGAGAGATCTGGGGATTTTCTCGCTGACTTGCGGATAACCCTCTTTAGCTGGGGAAAAGCTGTCGAAACAAGCAAAAGGCAGTTGCACACTTCGCGCTGATGCGACACGATGCGAGCAATGGCACTTCGCGGTGCCGCTGGGCGACCCGGGATCTCGGTTCCAGGTTGGTCGAGGTTGACGGCGTCACTTGTGGCGATCCGACTTCGGTCTACTGGTCGTCCGGCGGGGTCGCGATATGTCGGGGTGGCCCGACCAGCGGGCATGCGAGTGTTGTCCGACACTTCCTTCGCAGTCTGCTGGTCGGGGAGCCGCCTCGTAGACTTGCCTATTCGTGGCGGTCAACATGCTCTGCACATCCACGACCTTCAAATTCGAAGGTGGCGTGAACATGGCCAAAGCGTTGGCCAAGTTCTGCGCGCAAACTTTCCGCAAGGGCATTGCACTGCGATAGCGAAATCTGTTCATCGACGACGAGGTGGGCGCTCATGGCGTGGCGCAAGCCGCCCAAGCTCCAGAGATGGAGATCGTGGACTTCTTCGATGTCCGGGCTTTCTAGGAGCCACTGGCGCAACTCGAGGGAATCCAAGCCCTTTGGTGAGGCTTCGAGGAGAATTTCCGTGGATTCACGGATCATTTTGACCCCCTCACGCACCAAGAGCCCAGCCACGAGCAAGGTCGCAAGGGGGTCTAGGCGAGACGCAGCGCTACCCCACAACAGGATGCCAAGTCCGGCCAAAAGCACAGCTGCAGAAGCTCCAGCGTCTCCGAGGAGATGAAGGCGAGCTGATCGTTGGTTGAGCTCCCCGTTGTGGTCGTGGAGGAGGTAAGCCGCGAAGATATTGCCCAGGAGTCCGAGACCTGCAGCAATAAGCAATGGTGTCGGGTGGACCACCCCGGGATGGATGAGTCTCATTATCGCAAGGATGGTCACGGCAATGGTAACGAGCACCAAGACACTTGCACTGGTCAGTGCAGCGAGGATGTTCGCCCGGTCATGGCCCCAAGTGCGTTGGGCATTGGGAGGTCGCAGTGCGACTCTCGCGGCAAACCACGCGAGCACCAGACTGGCTAGATCAACCAAGTTGTGACCGGCGTCAGCGATCAGGCTGGAAGAATGAGCAACATGTGCAGCAAGTAATTGGACGACGATGAGGGCGGCAGTGATGGCTGCTGCTAGCCCCAGCCTCCAGGCCACACGCATCGTTAGCCCACCGAGTTGAAGGTGCTGGATTTGCGGATGCCCGCAGCAACTTGATCCAAGACCGCCTGCTGAACGATCCCAAGATCTTCGGGGTGGGTTACCCCCACGCAGGCTTCTTCGCAGGCCAGCATGGCAAAACTGGTTACTGCGCTCTCTTCGCCGCCCTTTGCCCGGGCAATAAGGGAGGCAATGAGGTCAGGGAGCAGTGCTTCTACTTCTTCACTCGCGGAGGGATTTGCCTCCATTGCCTTGCGAAGTTCAGTCCACATTTCGGGCACAAAGCCCCAGAGGTTCATGGAGACCAATGATCTCGGATCAAGCTGGCTTGGTTCGAGGCCATCGCTCGAGCTAAAGCGATCACCATCACGGGTGACCTGCTTGCGCTCGGTGACGTTGCTGAGACGCCCGGTTCCGTCGTCCTCACAAACTCCGCGGGTGACGGGCGCTGTGCCGAGGACTACCTGATCGAGGCGGTAGCCAACGACAGCTGAGGTATTGCTGCCCTCAAGGTGGGCCCTCAGGGTCTTCAGGGCGGCTAGGCCATAGAGGTCATCGGCATTGGCAACGGCGAATGGAGTTGCCTCATCGACGCTTTCAACAGCGGCGAGCACAGCATCAACGGTTCCACGAGGCCGCTCTTGGATGCAGAATCGCACGTCAATCCCTGCTGGCCAGCTTGTTTCGACATGGTGACGTATTTGAGGCCCGGTCTCATTGCCCAGAACCAGAACAATGGGGGAGAAGCCTGCTTCGATGGCGTCGGAGCCCAGGAGGTCAATCACGGCTTCGCCCTTTGGCCCAATGGGTGCGAGGGGCTTAACGCCTCCGTAGCGCCTTGCTCGACCTGCGGCCAAGATGACGAGTGCTGGACTATTCATGAGCGCTCCTTGATTTCAATAACAGCCAGGGAAAGCCTGGCCTCACAAATTTGGCGATCTTGGTCATCGGTGAGGACGATTCTCCAGACCTGCTGGCTCCGTCCCTTTCGTATGGGCGTAGCGGTGGCGATCAGGGTCCCTGAGGTCATGGAGCGCAGGTGTGAGCAGCTCAGTTCAGTGCCAACAACAGCCTGCCCTGGGCCTACGGACAAAAAGCCACCTGTGGATCCGGCAGATTCGGCGAGCACGCCGGAGATTCCTCCGTGCAGGAGGCCAAAGGGCTGGTGGACGCGCTCATCTACGGGCATGGTGGCAACGACGCGCTCAGGGCTGGCTTCAATAATTTTGATGCCCAGCAATTCATGGACACCGCCTTCGTCACTAACTAATGCTGCTTTGTTTTCTGCTTGGCCTGCCATGCACTGAGCCTATGGGACTGACCCCTCCCTTGGGATGAACCCTTCTGTATCGTGGTCACATGGAACGCATAGATCTCCGAAGCGACACCGTTACGCAACCCACGAAAGCCATGCGTCGCGCAATAGCAAAGGCGGAGCTTGGAGACGAT
The DNA here is from genome assembly GCA_964615615.1 of uncultured Acidimicrobiaceae bacterium. GTDB lineage: Bacteria > Actinomycetota > Acidimicrobiia > Acidimicrobiales > RAAP-2 > CAZTQJ01. The sequence goes on along the minus strand of CAZTQJ010000164.1, from coordinate 1,100 downwards.
GGCTTTGGAGAGGACAAGCTCACCAATGAACTCGAGCTTCGATTTGCCGATCGCCTAGGTAAAGAGGCTGCAGTCTTCTGCCCCTCGGGGGTGATGGCGAACCAAATTGCTATGCGTATTCTCACCCGTCCCGGCGATCGCGTGATTGCGGGTCGCCACCAGCACCTCGTGGCCTTCGAGTACGGAGCCAGCGCCTTAAATGCCGGCGTGCAGTTTGAGGAACTCGACGACCGTGCCGGCATCCTCGAAGCGAGTGCGATTAAGGCCGTGCTTGACACTGTCGATCACTACCAACCTGTGGTTAGGGCCATTGCTATTGAAAACAGCCACATGGCTTCCGGTGGCCTCTGCTGGTCGGGAGCAGATCTGGACGCGCTCTCTCGGGCATCACGAGGCCTTGCGATCCACCTAGACGGAGCCAGACTCTTTAATGCTGAGCGCGCCACTGGTACCGATGTGGCCCTCTTGGCATCTCCTGCCACAACCGTGATGAGCTGTCTCTCGAAAGGCCTGAGTGCTCCCATTGGTTCGCTCCTTGCGGGACCCCACGAGCTCATGGGGCAAGCGAGGATGGAGCGCAAACGCTTGGGAGGCGCCATGCGCCAATCGGGCATAGCGGCTGCCGCGGGCTTAATTGCCTTAGACGAAATGGTCGAACGCTTGGAACAAGACCACCATCGCGCCCGAAAGATTGCGGCTGCCGTGGAAGATCGCTGGCCGGGCAGTGGCGCCAGCAAGGTGCAGACGAACATTGTTGCTTTCGCTCATCAAGACACGGTCTCGCTCATTAATTTCCTTGCAGACCGAGGAATCCTTGCCGATACCGTTGCGCCGGGCAGGGCGCGATTGGTAACGCATCGCCACGTGAAGGATCGCCATGTGAAGCGCGTGCTTTCGGCGATCGCTGATGCCCCATGAAGATTCGTATCGGCGTGAGCGGATCTCTAACGAGCGACTTGGAAACTTTTCATGCGCTCTGCGAATCAACGGTGACGCTTAGTTTTGACTCGATTTGGCTTCCTGAGCTACTCACGCAAGCTGCACTCGATCCCTATGTTGCCCTCGCGTGGGCGGCTGCTGAATTCCCAACCCTCAAGTTG
>CAZTQJ010000163.1:0-3863 GCA_964615615.1 uncultured Acidimicrobiaceae bacterium | reverse complement strand
GCGGCATTCTCGATGCTCGCGGTGGCGTAGACAATGACGCCACCCTCGAGCGTTATGCGCAGGTGGCCATTGCTCAGGCTCGCGCCGGTGCCGATCTGCTTGCCCCTAGCGGCATGATGGATGGCCAGGTCAGAGCAATCCGTGAAGCCCTTGATGATGAAGGATTTAGCGAAACGGGCATCCTTGCCTACGCCGCCAAATATGCCTCTGCGCTCTACGGACCATTTCGTGAAGCCGTCGACGTGGAGATTCAAGGTGGCGGTGATCGCCGCAGCTACCAGCAAGACCCGGCCAATGCCCGTGAAGCCATTCGCGAAGTCCTGCTTGATATTGATGAGGGTGCAGACATCGTGATGGTGAAGCCAGCCATGACTTACCTCGATGTCATTGCTGAAGTGGCTGGGATGGTCGATGTGCCCGTAGCGGCCTACCACGTCAGTGGCGAATACGCGATGGTCAAAGCTGCAGGAGAACGCGGTTGGATAGATCCCCTTGCTGTTGCGCTTGAGCAGCTCCTCGCGGTCAAGCGCGCTGGCGCGAATGTGATTTTGACCTACTTTGCGACCGAGGTCGCTGAAGCCTTGCATCGATGAGTCCGTCGACGGACCTGAGCAACGAGGCCTGGTTCGCCAGGGCTCAAGCAGTCATTCCGGGGGGCGTGGATTCTCCCGTGCGTTCCTTTTCTTCTGTCGGGGGAACACCCTTCACGGTGGCCTCGGGTTCGGGTGGAACGGTCACTGACGTAGAGGGCAAGACCTATATCGACCTTGTGCAGTCCTATGGCGCCAGCCTGTTAGGCCATGCCCATCCCAAGGTCATTGAGGCCATTCGCGAAGCGGCCTTGAAGGGAAGCACCTTTGGTGCCCCGACGCGTGGTGAAGTCTTGTTAGCCGAGGCCATCACCCAGCGCGTTGCTGGCCTCGAACAGATCCGTTTAGTTTCTTCAGGCACGGAAGCGGTCATGAGTGCGGTCCGCTTGGCTCGTGGCTTCACTGGCCGTGATCTGCTGGTGAAGTTCGATGGCTGCTATCACGGCCATGCCGACCACCTGCTTGCTGGTGGCGGAAGTGGCGTGGCCACCTTGGGACTTCCCGGATCGGCAGGGGTGCCGAGCGCTGCGGTGGCCGACACGCTCGTGCTGCCCTACAACCAAGTCCCTGAGTTACGTAGCGACGTCGCTGCCGTCTTAGTCGAGGCCGTGGCCTGCAACATGAACCTGGTGCGACCCGCTGCGGGCTTCCTTGAAGGCCTCAGAGCTGAATGCGATCGTGTCGGTGCGCTGCTGATTTTTGATGAGGTCATCACGGGCTTTCGCTTGGGTGAAGGCGGGGCGCAGGCCCACTTCTCGGTGACTCCAGATCTTTGGACCTTCGGCAAGGTCATTGGTGGGGGCCTACCGGCGGGTGCCTTTGGTGGAAAAGCCGAAGTGCTGCGTTCCTTGGCCCCTCAAGGACCCGTCTATCAAGCCGGAACGCTTTCGGGTAATCCTTTGGCCACGGCAGCTGGTGTGGCGGTGCTCGCTGAAGTTGGGCCTCGTGATTACCTTGAGCTGACGCAGCGCGCGCAGAACTTTGGCCGTGAACTTTGCTCAGCGATTCGTGAAGGAGGACTCTGGTCCTGCGTGCCAGCCGAGGGACCTTTGCTGGGTCTCTATCTCGCAGCCGATGGTGATCACCAGGCGCCTTCGGATTACGAAGGCGCGAAAGCACTGTGTTCGAGCGGCATCTATGCGGGCTTTTTCCACGGCATGTTGCGCCGAGGAGTCTTCTTGGCGCCTGGTGCCTACGAGGTCATGTTTGTTTCTTTGGCGCACACGCCCGAACAACTGGCCTCGGTGGTGGCTGCAGCAGGGGAGTCAGCTGCCGAAGTCGTGGCCTCTCGTTCATGACTTCACGCTGGAGTTTTGAAGGGGTGACCCTCCATAGCCCTGCAGACGGCTCGGGGGAAATAAGCCATGGCCTAGAACTCATTATTGATGAGTTGGGGCTGAGCCAGCGTGGCGGCAGTCCTACGCAAGTCCTCCAGATTCCTTGGGCCGAACTCCGCGGTATGCGCTGTTTGTCTGCGCGACGAGGTCATGGGCCTCAGATCTTGGCCGTGCTGGGTGCGGTGGCGATGGCCTGGGAAGTGCAGGAGCTTGATGAAGCTGGCGTGAAGGAACTCGATGCTTTTTTGCGTTCGGGGCCAGCGCGTCGGGCCGGCGCTGCGGGACATGCAGATGCTGAAGCCGAGCCTGGCCTTGTTCCTGATCGTTTCGCCAGAGTCCCACGGGCCTTGATGGCCGTGTTGCTCGCCGTGGTCGTTGTACTGCTGGCATCTGGCATAGGGAGACAGGCCACGAATCCCACGAAGCCTGCTCCAGCCATCCTCTTGCATCTCAGCGATCTGCCTTCGGGTTGGAGGCTGGATGTCAGGCCCTCGAGCTTTACCGGCTCGCTTTTGGCTCCCTCGAATCCTGCAAAAGTCTCAGCATCTGACCAGGCCAAGACTGATGCCGTGGCGAAGCAATACGAGTGGTGCATCCACGCCAACAACGCTCATGATCGTGTCTTTGGGAAACACAATGCCAAGCCAAGCGCTGAGGCACAGTCACCGGTTTACGTTGCTCCCACCATGCATGGCTACAACGAATCAGGTTCCACCTACCAGTACTACGACCAAGCTGCTGAGGTCAGTCGCGACCTCAGTCAGGTGACCAAGGCTGAATTTTCTGCCTGTTATGGCGCAGCGGTGGGAACACTGCTCTCTGAAGGTTTTGCCAGTGCGGGGATTTCTGGAGTGACTTCGACCGCAAGCCCTTGGCAGCTCACCCCAGCCCTTGGCGTGAAGGGCTCGGGCGTGGAGATCAGGTTGCAGATTCCTGGGCAAAGCGGAACAGTCGAAGTTGATCTTTTGATTGCATTACTCGGCGCGGGTCACGAGGAGTCCACCCTCTACCTCTATGCACCAGTTGGGAGTTTCCCCAAGAACTCAGCCAATGCCATCGTGGCTTCCTTGAGTGCTCAGCTGAGCCAGGGCAGCAGCCAGGGCAGTGGCCAAGCCCGCACTGCCTAGGGCACCCCAGTCCTCTGTGTCCACGCATAGCCAGGGCTGTGCGTACAGGCAACTGCCTAGAACATGCCCTGGGATCGGCTTTTCAGTGTTTTTTGTAACACCTAGGCACTGTCATTCAATCGTCTGATAACACAATCGCATCAATCTCCATCAGTCGCGGCTGGCCTCCACCATTCAAGGCATTGGCCACGGAGAGTATGGATTACTCAGGTTTCAGCTCAAAGTATTTTAGGAACTGAAGCCAATCTTGATTCAGCCCAGTACGCGGCGAAGGTAAGCAACCCGGAGGCCGAAATCGCCACCAAGTGGCTGCATTTCCTCTTCCACCTTTACTCGTTCAGTGAGTGGGAGACGAGTGAGCAATTGGTTGTATTCGGCCTGGTCTGCAAGAAACTTCGCGGCCTCAGTTGGATTCGATAGTCCCGAAGCTAGGGATTGAGCCGCCGCGTCACGCCCCATCGACTCATAGAGATCGTTGGTCATCTGGTTACTCTCGCTCATGCGACGACGCTTCACCCGTGTCAGGGTTAAACCGATTATCGATAGAAAAGCCCAAATCGCAGCCACTGCAATAACTATGGTCAATAATGTCGACACTGCGATTCCTCCTAATTTTGCAATCAACACTTGCAAAATGATTATCACCTATGTGATTAAGGCTGTCAACAGCTTTCTGGCGATGTGCTCCGAATAAGCCAGAACGATTGCAACTGATTACTGAGACCGCCGAGCGATCGCTTCTCACTACTCGGGGGCATGGCTCATTGTTGGTAAGCCTTAGCTGGCATGTCTTACATGGCCTACCAAGG